>CAZZPX010000076.1:3344-10050 GCA_964655955.1 uncultured Phycisphaerales bacterium
GTACATCCCCGCACCCGGTTCACTGGCGCTGTTGGGGATCTCCGGCCTGGCGCTGCGTCGTCGCCGCTGATCCGCGCGAAACGGAAGCGAGGCTGCCTCCGCAACCACGCACAACAGAGCTTCGCTTCAGCGCCGCGCTTCGAATACACCGGCCGCCTCAGGAAACTGATGCGGCCGGCTTTTGCATGTTGGCAAGCTGCGCTGCCGCGAGCAGCGTCACGCGGTAATTGCGCCCGCCCAGGGGCAGAAAGCAGACGCGGTCGCCCGGCTGCGCCTGCTGGGCTGCGAACCAGCGCCGCCACAGTCCCCGGGCTCGCAGCAGGCCGCTATGCCCCACGATGTCCGTCTCCACGCTCGCGCCGTCGCTGAAGTGCAGGTGAATCGGCCGGCCCGCGTCCGCCCTGGTGCGTCCGCCCAGCGCATCTGCGGGAAACTGATCCTGAATTCGGCGCAAATACACGTGGTGATTGTTGAGATTGCCCTGCGTCAGCTCCACGCTCACGCGCGTCAGCGCCTCGAAGTCCAGCGTGCACTCGGGATAGACGTCCAACTCCTCCGCCAGCGTTAGCCAGGCGATGCCGCGCTGCGGGTCCACGCGCGGGCCGAACTGGATCGGCTCCACCTCGCGCACCCAGACGAGCGTGGCGTACTTCGCCTCGCGCTTGCGCTGCCAGAAATCGCTCTCGCCGAGGATTGCGTGGTTGTAGTCGCGCTTGAGCTGTTGCACTCGACTCGGCGTCAGATCGTCGAGAAACAGGACGTGATCGGCGAGGGCGGTGGCGCGGAACGGGGCGGCGGACTGTTTGAAGTACAGGCGCTCGCCCGCCTCGATCACCTGGTACGGGACGCGGTTGGTGATCGTCAGCCGCAGTTCGATGGTCTTGCGACCGCTCAAGAGCAGATCCAGGTAAGGTTTGAGCAGGATGGCGACGTGAATCACGTGCGAGCCTCCCCCGGCTAGGCGTTGCGCTCCAGCGTGTTCGCCCTGGCGATGACCGATGTGCTGCTCAGGCCTGGACGATGCCCGAGCACCTCGACGCGCACCCGCCCCTCGGCCTCCCACGCCTCGAGCAGATCCCATTCGTTGATCTGCTGCTTGGCGTAGTCCCCGCCCTTGACGTAGATGTGCGGCTGCACGGTCTTGAGCAGTTCGTGGGCCGTGGGCTCGGCGAACTCGATGAGGTAGTCCACGCACTGCAGTTCGCCGAGAATGTCGAGGCGGTCGGCGATGGAGTAGATGGGCCGGCCGTCGCCCTTCTGCGCCCGCACCTGCGCGTCGGAGTTGACGCCGACCACGAGCACATCGCCGAGTTGCTTCGCCTCGCGCAGGTAGGCGACGTGCCCCGCGTGGATCACGTCGAAGCAGCCGTTGGTCAGCACGATGCGCTTTCCCGCCTGGCGCAGGACGTCCAGTTCGATCTGAAGCTCGGTGGTGGTGCGCACCTTGCCGATGAACGGCCGGGAGAGGCGCAGGAGTTCCTGGCGGATGCGGGCGAGGGGAATCGGCTGCACGCCGAAGACCTCGACCTCGAGGCCGGCAGCGGCGTTGGCGAAGATGACCGCCTCTTCCCAGTCGCAGCCTTGCGCTCGTGCCGCAGCCAGCGCTGCCAGCACCATGTCCCCCGCGCCGGTCACGTCGTATACCTGTCTAGCCACGGTGGGAACGTGGATCGGCTCCCCCCCGCGCTCCAGAAGCAGCGCCCCGTCGCGATCCAGCGTCAGCACAAGCGCTTCCAGATCCAGCCGCTCAAGCAATTCCTCCGCGAGGGCGGCGTTGTCCGCGACCGTCACCTCGTCGGAAATCTCCCGGCCCGCCGCCAGTTCCGCCTCCGTCCGGTTCGGCGTCAGGGCGCTGGCGCCGCGATACTTGTCGAAATCGACGCCCGCGGCGGGATCGACCAGCACCGCCTTGCCGCGCCGCCTCGCTTCGGCGATGACGTAGCGGCAGAGCGCCTCGGTGCACACGCCCTTGGCGTAGTCCTCGATGCAGACGAGATCCGCCTCTTCAAGCAAGGTGTCGAACGCCGCGCGCAGCTTGGCGACGACACGCTCACTGATCGGCTCGCGCGATTCGACATCCAGGCGGAACATCTTCTGCGGGTGACGGTGCTGGGCGAGGCCCACGAGGCTGCGCTTGACAGTGGTGGGGCGGGCGTCGTCCACGAGCAGTCCCCGCGTGTCGCAGCCGTGCCCTTTCAGCGCCTCGCGCAGCGCATCTCCATCCGCATCATCGCCGATCACGCCGAGCACCAGCGCCGTTCCATCCAGTGCCTGCAGGTCGAGGCAGAGATTCCCGGCTCCGCCGGCGCGGTTCTCCTGCTCGCGCACGTGCAGGACGGGCACCGGGGCATCGGGGCTGAGGCGGTCGGCCGCGCCGCGCACATACTGGTCGAGCATGAAGTCGCCGACGACAAGCACCTTGTAGGGCTTGCACTTGCCGAGTTGTTCGATCAGGCGACGCATGTCGTGCGGTATCGTACCGGGGATGGGCGAGCGGGGCAGGATCCCGCGGCAGCGACACCCGCTGCTGGTCAGCGTCGACGTTCGTGTTCAGGCCGTTGCCGCAACGGCATCCAGAACGAGGCGCTCGAGTACGTCGCCGCCGCGGCGCATTTCGAGTTCGAGCACCGGGCGCAGGATCGGGAGGGGCCAGTCGCCGGAGGGAAGGCGTTGTCGCAGCTTCATCCAGTCCTTGACGGTGGTGACGATCGCCGCCGCCCCCAGGCGCTCCGCCTGCGCGAGCAGGCGAAGGACGAACTGCCGGGGATACGGGTGATGATCGCGCAGGCGCACCTGCTGCACGATCTCGACGCCCGCAGCGCGCAGTTGATCGTTGAAGGCGCCGGGGTTGCCGATGGCGCAGACACTCAGCGCCCGCAGACCGGCCAGGTGTTCCACAGGGAGGCGTTTCTCGCCGCTCGCGTCCGTCGAATCGATCGCGACCCAGCGCGGGGCCGTCCAGGCGATGGGCTCGCGCCCGTGCTGTCGCTCAACGGCGCGGGCGAGGGCAGCGAGCTGCGCCTCCTCGACGCGGTCGCAGCGCGAGATGATGACGCCGTCTGCGCGGCCGAGCGACTCCGCCGGCTCGCGCAGATAGCCAAGCGGCAGGAGCCGATCGTGCGTGAAGGGACGGGTCGCGTCGATGACGACCAGGTCGAGGTTGCGGCGGAGGCTGCGATGCTGGAAACCGTCGTCGAGCACGACGCAGTTCGCCGCGCCGCCGCCTGCGAGAAACTCGTTGACAGCCGCCAGGCGCTCGGGGTGGGCGAGCACCGGCACGTCGGGCAGGCGAGATCGGTACTCGGCTTCTTCATCGCTTTCGCCGCCGCGCTTCGCCTTGTAGCCGCGCATGGCGATGAGGGGCGCGTGCCCCTGCCCGCGCAGCAGGCGCACGATGTGCATGACCAGCGGCGTCTTGCCCGTGCCGCCCGCGGAGATGTTGCCCACGCTGATGACCGGCAGGGAGAGCCGCTCTACGCCCTCGTCGGCGTCAAAGTCATGGTTGCGTCGTTCGATGGCGCTGCGATAGGCGCGGCTGGCGACCCAGGCGAGCGGATCCAGCACGGCCGGCAGAGGCCCGGGAAGCGGTGTGATGCGCGTGCGTCTCACGGTTCGACAGCTTCATCCTCTGTGCCGCCGCCGGCAAGCTCGCGCTCGTGCGATGCAGCACCGACGCTCATGCCGGGCCGCGGACGATGGCGAAACTCCTCCTCCGCCCGCCGCAGACTGCTCATCAGTCGTTGGTGCACCTCTCGGCGGGTTCTGCGGCTGATCAGCATGGAGTTCAGCGCGTCCACGATCATGATCGCCATGACGACGACGAGCAGGACGATCGCGGCGAGCCAGACCCACACGAAGCGCTCCTGCTGCAGGCGATGATCGGTCAGGCTCGTTCCCACCAGCAAGAGCGCAATCTCCACGACCATCACCACGATCGACACCTGGCGGATCTTGCGCCGGCTGCGCGGCACATCGCTGCGATTCAGGCGGTTGTAATACCACCACAGCGCCAGCAGCGCCAGGATCGCGGGCGGACCGGTCAGCGAGATGGGCGCGATCGGGTTCGTCACAGGCGGCAGAAGCGCCGGAGAACGCCGTCAAGCTGGCCCAGGGGCAATCCCATGATGGTTGCGGGATCACCGTCATAGCGGATGGGCCAGCCCGCCTCCAGACGCTCGCGTAGATTGTACGCGCCCGCCTTGCCTCGCCAACCTCCCCCCGCCAGGTAAGTCTCGACCATCTCCTCGCTCAGCCGTCCCACGTGGACGCAGGCGGAATCGTGGAAGAAGGTCCGTCGCGCGCCGCTCAGGTCGAGCAGCGCGACGCCCGTGATGACCTCGTGCGCTCCATCCGAGAGTACGTGCAGAATGCGGCGGGCGTCGTCCGCGTCGCGCGGCTGGCCGATGATGCGGCCGTCCGACACGACCGTCGTGTCCGCTCCCAGCACGACGGCTGGTTCGAGCGCCGCATCCGGCCCGTCCTCGGCAAGCGCAGCGATGACTGCCGGGTCATGCTGCACCGCGCGCAGGCCCGCCTCCGCCTTCAGGTACGCCAGGGCTGCGACCCAGTGTGCCGGCTCGACCGGGCCGCACTGAAGCAGGCCGTCGTCGAAGCCGGACTGGATGACCCGTACGCGGTAGCCGCGTTCCTGGAGGAGTTGGCGTCGCCTGGGGGAGCGGCTGGCCAGCAGGATGTTGACCTTCGCCACAGCCGAGCCCGACGGGCGGGCAGCGGCATGCGAGTCGTGTATTGGTGTGTGTCCTGCCTTCATGCCTCGTCATCCCTGACCCGGCGGCGGCCGCCTCGCTTCCGCCCATTTCACGGATCGCCCTACGCGGGGAGCGGCAACAGCGCTTCGCAGCGGGCGATCACCTCGGGGACGGAGAGGCGCTGCATCAGGGCCTGGCCGGCCGCTTCGTCCTTGTGCGACACGGAATTCTGCGTCACGCTGGGTCGAACCACGCATTCCTGGCGTCCGTACGGTCCGACCAGATTGGGGTCCGTCGGTCCGAAGAGCGCCACGATCGGGCGGGCGAAGCCGACGGCAATGTGGAGTGCGGCGGAGTCGTTGGCGATGACGCCCTGCGAATCGGCGATCGCCGCCATGAGCGCTCCGACGCTGGTCTTACCGACCAGGTCGACGAGGTGTTCGCCCCGCCGACGCATCAGATCAAGAATTGGTTGGCATTGCGGCCGCTCCGCTTTCGCGCCCACGATGACGAGCCGCTCGCAGCCGCGCTCCAGCAGGTGCTCGCACAGCGCCACGAAGCGCTCGGCGGGCCAGGCCTTGCCGGGCCAGCGGCTGGTGGGGGCGATGACCAGGTAGCGCCGAGCGTCGAGCCCCGTCCCGGCGGCCGTCTCGCGCCACCGCTGCGCTCCCCGCGGCGGGACATAAAGGCGCATGTCCCGGATCGGTTCGATTCCAGCGGACTCGATCAGGCGAAGCATCCGCTCCACGGAGTGCAACTCCATGTCGATGTGAAACTTCTGGTTGTAAGCAAAGGCCCCGCCTTCACGGGCGTTGGCGTAGCCCACGCGCCGCGGAGCCCGCGTCGCGAAGGTGAACAAGGCCGAGCGCAGCAGACCCTGGCAGTCGACCGCGAGGTCGTAGCCGCGCTTGCGGAGCGAGTCAATCCAGCCCAGGGATCGGACCCAGCCCAGGCCCCCGCCGTAGCGCTGGCGGGCGAACGGGATCGCCTCGTGCAGGTCGGGATGGGCGGATACCGCGTCTAAAAAGCCGTCCTGGACCAGCCAATCCACCTCCGCCTCCGGAAATCGGCGTTTGAGGCTGACCAGGACGGGAACGCTGCGGGCCACGTCGCCCAGGGCGCTGGGTCGAATCAGCAAAATCTTGCGCACATCTTCCACAAGAAGAATGTAATCATCTTGCTCATAGCCGACACGTGACATGAGCGTTACAACGGCCTGATCGGCGCAGACTCGCTTTCTGGAGGAGGACTGACCATGTTGATGCTGAGGAAACGAATGCCCTCGATGCGGGGCCGACTCGTCGCCGTCGCCGGCGTCGTGCTGGCCCTCTCGCCCCTGGCCGCGGCGCAGGAAGCACAGCAGGCGGCGCTGCTCTTCGAGCACTCCGGCTTCGACTCGTTCATGGTGGACGAGAAGGATCGCCCCTTCGAGCGCGCGCTGGCGATGTTCCCCGAGCGGTTGCGGGAATTGCGCGATGAGATCCCCGACATGCGGGATCTGCCCGAACCCGTCGTCGACCTGATCCTCGACCTCGCACCTCGGCCGATGCGCCTCGCGGTCCTGCCCAAGGGCATGGATCCCCAGACCAACGCCCCCAGCGTCAGCATCGTCCTGTCGCTGCAGGCGGAGTCGCAGGAAGAAGCGCAGCAGATCACCGGCCGCATCCTCGAACTCATCGAGATGAGCGGCGCGGACGTGCCGGTGAGCGAGAGCCCCACGGACGCCACGCAGCACCTCATCTCCACGCCCGGCGGGCCGCTCGCCTTCGGACCGGGCGAAGACGCGGGCGGCTGGGCCTTCCGCGCCGCCTTCGGTCCCGCCCTGGATCTGGACGCGGCCTTCGACTCGCTCATGCCCGTGCCGGACAACGTCCAACTCATGATGCGGGGTCGACTCGACATGCAGGTGCTCAGCCCCTTCATCTCCATGGCGCTGGGCATGGGCGGCGGGCACGAGGGGCAGATGCTGCTGGCGCAACTCACGCAGGCGGGCCTGC
>CAZZPX010000077.1:0-9975 GCA_964655955.1 uncultured Phycisphaerales bacterium
TGCGGCGGGAGACGGAGCGCCTGCGCGACATCCTCACCGACTTTCTCCAGTTCGCCGGACGGGTGCGGCTCGACCCGCATCCACTCGACCTGAACGTCATCGTGGAGGAGCTTGCCGACTTCTATCTGCCCCAGGCAAGCCAGCAGGGCGTGCGACTGCGCGTGCAGCCTGCGCAGCATCCCGCTTTCGCCGCCGTCGATCCCACACTGATGAAGCAGGCAATTCTCAACCTGATGATCAACGCCACACAGGCAATGACCGAACAGCCCAGGGGCAAGGGCGCGGCTGACCCGCAACGCCCGCGCGAACTGCACCTGCGCGTCGAGTCGCAGCGCGGCCGCGAGCCCGGCGTGGCGGTGCACGTCATCGACACCGGGCCGGGGATCGAACCGGCTCGCGTCGACGAGATCTTCCTGCCGTATGTCACGAGTAAGTCCGGCGGGTCGGGGCTCGGCTTGCCGACGGCGCGGCGGATCGTGGAGGAGCACGGCGGGAGCATTCAGGTGCACTCGACGCCGGGCGCGGGCACCGACTTCGTTATCACCCTGCCACAGGCGCAACGGCCGGAGTAACCGGAGGCGCGGCACGGCCATCTGCGCAACGGACCTCCTTCTCGCGGCTGGTGCTGTGCTTGCTCCGCGCTTGCGCCGATATGTTCCCCGATGCGACACGCAGGCGACAGCGCCGACAGAGCCGGCCGCACGCTCCGTACGTTCGGGAGCGTGGTTATCGGTATCGTCGCGGGCGGTGGGCTGTATCTCTGGCAGGGCAATCTCAACCTCGCGGTCGCCGCCTTCGTGATCGTGGCCCATGCCGCCAACGTGTTCATCCATTTCCATCGCGCCGCCCTGCTCGACGTGCGCATGCGCCGCGAACTGGGCGAGATGCAGATCAACACGACCGGCCGGCGCGTGCTGCGCCTGTTCGGCGACCCCTATTTCTGGTGGTCGTTGTGCTTTGGCGTGGCGACGATCGACATCGCCTGCTGGTTCGCCGGTCTGCATGATCCCTCGAAACTTGGCCTGATCGGCGTCGCCTGGGGCATCGTCGCCGTCATGCTCGGCTACGACGTCACGCTGCTCTATCCGACCACGCGCTGCCGGCAGTGCGGCTACCAACTCATCGGCCTGCTCGACCACACCGATCCGACCCAGGCGCTCACCTGTCCCGAGTGCGGCCGCACGTGGACCAAGGCGCAGCTCTGTCTCGTGCCGATGGGCTGGCGTCCGGCGCCGGTGCAGGCGATGGGCAGGGGGACAGGTGCGGACGATCTCGATCGCCCTGCCGAGCCGCGCGTCGACGCCAGGAGCGCTGCCTGAGCGCTTTTCCCCAGATCCGCTCCCGACGGTCTGCTTGACCGGCATGGTGCTGAGCTTCGCTGGGTATACGGGGTCGGGCTGCCTACACGGCTCAGGGGCATCTCTCCGAAGACGCAGTGCGCGGCCATGACTCGGTCTTCGTTCATCTTGCCGGCGACGCCTTGCCGTGGTCTCACCACGGGGTAACCTACATCTGCGGCTCGCCGGCACCAGCGGAGGCGCTGGCGTGGCCAGAGTGAACCAGTTGACTTCAGCCTCGCACGGCGATCGCAGCAGCTATGACTTCTCAAGGAGCGCACAGTGAGAGCTCATGAACTGAAGTGGTGGTGGCTCGTCGCCGTCAGTGTCGCCCCCGCGATCTCCCCGCCGGCGCCGGCGCAGCCGGCGACTCATCCGGCGAGCACGGCGAAGCAGATCGCCATCGTCGTCCGACCTGACACGGATCGGGATGGGCTGCCGGATGACGCGGATGACTGCCCCGCAGTGCACTATCCCGCAGGTTTCGACTGGAGCGAGTGTGACCCGATGGATCTGGACCCCGACAACGACCTGCGGCCCGAGTGCAGGGCGCGCGAGCGCGTGGCCCGGCTGCTGGTCACGGATCAGCGCTTCGTCACCAACATGGCGTTCGCAGTCGTAAAGGACGGCGAAGTGTATTTTGCAGACGCATTTGAGTATGTCGGCGGCGGGGAGTTCGTACACGATCCGGGAGGCGTCGATCGGCTCTACCGCATCGGGTCCACGACGAAGTCCGTGGTGGCCGTCGCAGCGAAGATCATGGAGGAGCAAGGCGAACTCTCCCTGAGCGACTACGTCAACGACGCCGATGGCACGCAGCAGTTCGTGGATGGAGAGTGCACCTTGCGGCAACTTCTCAGCCACCAGGGCGCGTTCCGCACCGACTATGGCGCTGCCCACCTGTTCTGCTACGACGGCGATCTGGCGCAATTCTGGGCTGATCCCGATGATCTCGTCTCACCGCACTATGACAGCAGCGTGTACGGCAATCTCGGCGGAGGCTATCAGTACTCCGCCTTCAACTACTCGCTGGCTGGCGCTTACCTGTCGAATCGCGCTGGCGAGCCATTTGCCGAGGTGATCCAGACGCGCGTCTTCGATGCGGCACGGATGTGCACCGCGATGTTTGACGGGGGGCGCGCAGTCATGACGGAGATCGGGTACGACTGGGGCGTGTCGCAGGAGAACGGCGTAATGGACATCGGTCCGTATGTCAATCTCTTGAGCCAGAGCGACGGTCGCTGCGTGGACAACTACTACAGCAGCGATGCGCTCTACGGCGACGACTACGACTGGCTGCTGTACCACCTCGATGAGACGGCAGCGGAAGCCCGCGATCCGGCAGGCGGTGTGATCGCCTCCGTCATCGATCTGGCGAACTTCGCTGTCGCGCTTCTGACGAGCTACCACGAGCCGGGCGGGATAGTGACGCAGCAGGGCATCCGCGACCTGTGGGGCGCCAGCACTGATCTTGGCTGCCAGCCGAATTGTCCCTACCAGCGGTTCTATGGAGTCGGCTTTTTCACGGCGAATCTCCCCGGCGAGCCGGTCACAGAAGTGGAGCATGGGGGTGCTCGGGCCGGCTATCGCAGCGCTTTTGTGTTGCGGCCGCAGGCCGGTCTCGCCGTCTGCATCCTCGCCAACGCCGATGTGAGCACGGTGACCCTCTCCGAGTTGGCCAAGACGATCCTCGACGACTTTGCAGACTGAGTCGACCGCCAGACCGCAATGGCCGTGAAGTGGGCCGACCTCGGGCGCGTCGAAGTCCGGGACTACCTGCGGTTCCGAAGTCAAGAAGCGAGGACCAGGGGCTCCGCTGATCAGCCCGGCTGCCGTACCATGTACCTCATGGACGACGCGTACAAGGACTCCCAGCGCGGCGAGCGGCTGCAGAAAGTCATGGCGGCTGCGGGCGTCGGCTCGCGCCGGCACTGCGAGGACCTCATCGAGGCCGGCGCCGTCGCCGTCAACGGCGAACCCGTCACCACCCTTCCCGCCTGGGTGGATCCGCAGTACGACCGCATCACGGTCGAGGGTCGGCCCATTCGCCAGCCGACACGTTTCGTTTACGTCATGCTCAACAAGCCCAAGCACACCGTGACCACGAGCGACGATCCCCAGGGACGCCGCACGCCCGCGGAATTGGTCCAACACCCCAGCGGGGCGCGGCTGTATCCCGTGGGTCGACTCGACCAGGACACCACGGGTCTGCTCCTACTTACCAACGACGGCGACCTGGCCAACCGTCTGGCCCATCCGCGCTACGGCGTGCACAAGACCTACCATGCGACTGTCCGCGGCGAACTCGACGAGGACGCCGTCCGGGAGTTGGAGAATGGCCTCTACCTCGCGGACCGCCGGGGCGTCGGCGGGAGCGCCAGACGCACCAAGCCCGCCCGCATCAAGCTCATCCGCCGCGATCGAGGCAAGTCGCTCCTCGAAGTGACGCTGCGCGAGGGGCGGAACCGCCAGGTTCGGCGTATGCTGGCGAACGTGGGCTACCCGGTGCGCAAACTTCGCCGCGTCAAGATCGGTCCCCTCCAGCTCAAGGGGCTGGCGCTGGGCGAGTGGCGCAACCTCACCACTGCCGAGGTGCGGGCCCTGCGCCGAGCGGCGAAGCAGGGGGGAGGCGACGAGGCGTGATCCGCAAGCTTCTCGACAGTCTGCGCAACTTCGTGCTCACGCCCACCGCGGAACTCAACCGCTGGCAGAAGGCGCTGCAATTCTTCGTCCAGCTCTGCATGCACGGGGCCAGCCAGCTCAATCGCGATCGCGCCCCGCAAATGGCGGCGGCCCTTGCCTACCGCACCATCTTCAGCATCGTGCCGCTGCTCGTGGTCAGCATTGTGATCCTTCGCTGGGTCTCCGGCCCCGAGGGGTTTCGCGAGCCCCTGCGCGCGATCCTGGCTTACTTCGGTCTGGAGAATCTGACCCTGCCGACGGAGACGGTGGCTGGCGGAGCCGAACCTGAGAGCGTCCTCGATGCGCTGCTGCGCATGGTCGAGAGCGCCGAAGCGGTGCACTTCGGCACGATCGGGCTGGTGGGCCTGGCGATTCTCATCTACGCCGCCATGTCGCTCCTCCTCCAGGTCGAGGGGGCGTTCAACTCGATTTACAGCGCCTCAAGCGGCAGGTCCTGGCCCGCACGTATTACCCAGTACTGGACGCTGATCACGCTGGGGCCATTGCTGCTGCTGGCCAGCTTCAACGTGCAGGCGCGGGTGCAGGGATTCGTGGCGCAGTTGCAGTGGGGGGGCGTACTGGTGAGCATCGCCGGCTTCGCGCTCACCGTCGCCATCAGTTGGCTGCTGCTGCTCTTCGCCTATCGAGTCGTTCCCAGCACGCATGTCGACCTGCGCTCCGCCATCCCGGGTAGTTTCGTCGCTGCCCTGCTCTGGGAGTCGGGGAAGTACGGCTTCACGCTCTACGTCAGCAATCTGACCGGGTACGGCCGGATCTACGGCTCGCTCGCCCTGCTCCCCATCTTCATGCTCTGGGTCTACATCACCTGGCTGATTGTCCTCTTCGGACTGGAGTTGAGTTATACGCTGCAGACGCTGGGCGGGCATCGGGCGCGCCTTCTCAGCCAGCGTCAGGCGCCGCGCAAGGACGAACCGCGCATCGTCGATCCGGCGGTGATGATCTCGCTGCTGGAGGAGATCGCCGGGCGCTTCGAGGAGGGAAAGACCGTAACCGCCGCGGCGCTGGTCGAGCGTACGGGCATGAGCGAGCCTGCCGCTGACGCCATGCTGCGGAGACTGGTCCAGATCGGCCTGCTGCACACGATCGGCACGGCGGAGAAGGAGGAGGGGCTGTCCTACGCCTTGGCGCGGCCGGCCGGCTCCATTCAGCTTTCCGGGGCGCTCCAGCAGGCGTTCGAACTCACGGATGTCTCCGACCACGCCGACGCCAACGAACGCGCTACGCTGCGCGCACTTCGTCAGGCACAATTGGACGCCATCGCAGGACAGTCGCTCGCGGATCTGCTACGTTCTTCCTCCCGGCCCGCGGAGGAGCCCGGCTCCGCGTAGGGTCGTGGCAGGAGTGCGACCCATGAAGCTCTCGCAGCGTGCGCTCGACCTGAAACCCTCTTCGACTCTGGCTGTCACCGCCCGCGCCAAGGCGATGCGCAAGGCGGGACAGGATGTGCTTTCCTTCGCGGCGGGGGAGCCCGACTTCGACACCCCAAGCATCATCAAGTCCGCCGCCGCCGATGCCCTGAGCGCCGGGCTGACCAAGTACGTCGCCAGTCAGGGCGACGCCGACGCCCGCAAGGCCATCGCCCGCAAACTCCGGGAGGTGAACAACCTCGCCGGCGTCGAGGCGGATCACGTCATCATCAGCAACGGCGGAAAGATGTGCCTCTACCTGGCGTGCCAGGCGCTGCTCGATCCGGCCCAGGGCGACGAGGCGATCATTCCCACGCCCTGCTGGGTCAGCTACGCCCCGCAGACCGCGCTGGCGGGCGGGGTCATCGTCGAACTGGCCACGACCGGAGAGGGTGACTTCAAGATTACGCCCGACCAGTTGCGCAGCGCCCTGAACGAACGCTCGCGCCTGCTCTTCCTCAATAGCCCGTCGAATCCCTGCGGCACGATGTACTCGCGCGATGAACTCGCCGAGTTGGGACGCGTCGTTGTCGAGCACAATCGCACGGGCGGCGACGTGATCGTCCTCTCCGACGAGATCTACGAGCACATCATCCTCGGCGACACGTCTTTTGTGAGTTTTGCCGCCGCCTGTCCCGACGTTGCGCCTTACACCGTCACGATCAACGGCCTCTCGAAGGCGTACTCGATGACCGGCTGGCGCGTGGGATACGCCGCCTGCCCGCCCACGGATCAGGGCATCGCGCTCGTCAAGGCGATGACGCGCCTGCAGGCGCAGATCACCACATGCATTTCTTCCTTCATCTACCCGGCGATCGAGGTGGCGCTCCAGAGCGCCGACGCCGACGTCGAACACATGCGCCGCGCCTTCACCGAGCGCGGCAAACTGGCCTACGACCTGCTCTGCGAGGTTCCGGAGTGCCCCTGCCCCACGCCGATGGGCGCGTTCTATCTCTTCCCCGACGTCTCGGCGCACTTCGGTAAGACGAGCGCTGCGGGAACCAAGATCGACTCCGCGCTCGCCTTCGCCGATGCGCTGCTCGCTGAGAAGCACGTCGCCGTCGTTCCCGGCGAGGACTTCGGCGGCTGCGGCGGCAAGCACATCCGCCTCAGTTTCGCCTGCGGAGAAGAGCAGATCCGTGAAGGAATGAAGCGGTTGCAGGAATTCGTGCGAGGGATGCAGGAAGGGTGACGCGGCGGCAGCGCTTGCTTCGCCGGGTCTCGTCGCGTGCTGCGGCTGCAGCAACTCGCACTGTCGTGGCTACGAAGCACCGCGACTTCGTCGCGTCTCGAAACGATCTACGCCATCGCCTCGACCACCGCGTCGTCCATCCGCTCGATCTTCGCACCAAGTGGCGCCAGGCGCTCTTCCATCTTCTCGTAGCCGCGGTCAAGGTGGTAGATGCGCTGCACGACGGTGCGGCCCTCCGCGGCGAGGCCCGCCAGCACCAGTGAAGCGCTGGCGCGCAGGTCGCTCGCCATCACCGGCGCTCCCACGAGGTTGCGCACACCCGCCGCCACCACCGTGGGACCCTGGCGAAAGAGCTGGGCGCCCATTCGCGACAGCTCCGGCACGTGCAGGAAGCGCTCGGGGAAGATCTTCTCCGTGATGATCGAGTTGCCGTCAGCCAGCGTCAGGAGCGCCATCATCTGCGCCTGAAGATCCGTCGGGTAGCCGGGGAAGGGCTGTGTGGTCAGCCGGATCGGTCGGGCACGGCGGTCGGCGCGCACACGCATCAGCGCCCGCTCGCGCTCGTCTTCGCCGTTGCTCAGCGTGACGTCGATGCCCGCCTCTTCCAGGCGATCCGTGACGGCAAGCAGGCTGTCCAGCGGACAGTTCGCGAGTTCCACATCGCCGCGGGTGATGGCGGCGGCGATCATGTAGGTCCCCGCCTCGATGCGGTCGGGCATCACGCGGTGCTCCGCCCCGTGCAGTGAATCGACGCCGTCGATCGTGATGCGCGGCGTGCCCGCTCCCTGAATCCGCGCCCCCATCGCCGTCAGCGCCCGGGCCAGGTCGACGATCTCCGGTTCGCAGGCAGCGGACTCGATGACGGTGCGGCCTTCGGCGAGCACCGCCGCCGACAGGACGTTGGCCGTGCCGAGCACGGTCGAGCCGAACGGACCGCCCAGGAAGATGGTCGTGCCCTTGAGTTGTTCGCAGCTGGCGACGACGTCGCCGCCTACCAGCTTGATGTCGGCCCCCAGGGAGGCAAGGCCCCGCTGGTGCAGGTCGATGGGGCGGTCGCCGATGGCGCAGCCGCCGGGCATAGAAACGCGGGCATACCCGCGGCGGGCGAGCAGGGGGCCCAGCGTGCAGATGCTCGCCCGCATCGTCTTGACGATCTCGTAGCGGGCGTGGCTCTGCGTGGGGTCGGTCACGTGCAGGCGGAGCGTCCCATCATCTCCTCGGCCGGCGGCGCACCCCAGTTCGCCGAGCAGGTCGCACATGTTGCGGATGTCGCGGAGGCTCGGCACGTCGCGAAGGACCAGGGGCTCATCCGTGAGCAACGCCGCCGCCATCAGCGGCAGCGAGGCGTTCTTCGAGCCGTTGATGCGGACGCGACCCGAGAGCCGCGTCGGTCCCTCGATGACAAAGCAGTCCATGGGGCGTCTCCTGGGAAGGTGGTGCTGCTGTAGGTTATCGGCACAACCGCGTCGCGCCCCGCACGACTTCCGCCGACGCCGCTGCGGAGGTTTCGTGGCGCCCCCGGGACGCCGCCCCGTTACAGCCGGCGCAGCTTCACACCTCCCGCGACATTGCCCAGTATCTCGGCTTGCCCTCGCTGCGGGCAATCGTACGTTCTCATTGACTGAACGCAGCACAAGGACGCGAGGGAGTCAATCATGAAGCGAACCACTCTTGGCATCTTGACGGCAGCGATGGCGATTCCGGCCGCCACGGCACAGGCGCAGGTCGCCCCGCCGTCGACGCTCGAACTCACCGGCGTCGTTCGCGACTTCCTCGGTCGCAGCGACGGCACGGTCAGCGGCGTTTCGGGTCACCCGGACTTTCAGTTGCAGCCCAGCAGCGGCTTCGGGCACTACATGGGCAACATCGCCACTGAACTCGACGAGGACATGAAGCCCGTCTTCCTGGGCGGGGGGTTCAAGGTCTCCCGCCAGTGGCAGGACGCTGAAGGCCGTCCGATCTGTTACACCCTCTTCGACGAAGCGATGGGTGATTCACCCGGCATCGAGGGCAGCGCCGACCCGGGCGCCATCACCTCGGCCGACTCGTTCCGGCAATGGTTCCGCGATGTCCCCGGCCGAAATCTCAGCAAGGAGTTGCAACTCAGCTTCAGCCGCGGCAGCGACGGTGTCTATACCTTCCAGGACAGCACGTTCTTCCCGCTGGACAACGACATGCTGGGAAACGTCGGCCGCAGCCACAACTACCACTTCACCTTCGAGCTGCAGACCGAGTTCACCTACCACCACGGTACGGGTCAGATCTTCAGGTTCACCGGCGACGATGACGTGTGGGTCTTCATCGACGGGCGACTGGTGATTGACATCGGCGGTGTGCACTCAGCGGTCTCCCAGACGGTCGAGGTGGATCGCCTGGGCCTGGAGGACGGACGCAAGTACACGCTCTCCTTCTTCTTCGCCGAGCGCCACACGGTTGCCTCCAACTTCCGCATCGACACCACGCTGCAGCTTGAAACCGTCGAGCTGCCTCCGGTGGCGGCGAACTACGACTGAGCCACCATGCCTGCCCGGCAGGCAGGCGTTTCTCCTAGCACCGGCGATGAGGCCGGCCTGGCTTGTGAGACCTTCGGGTCTCCGCGTCAGGTCGGCCTTCGCCGTTTTGCCCCCGGGCGAGGCGGCCTGGCGTCTCCGGCCCGCGCCCCGCAGCGCAGCGCTCAGGCCATACAATCCTCGGTCATGGCTCGCCTGCGACGGACAATCGACGCGCCGCGCCTCGAGGTGCTGCCGCTGATCGACGTGATCTTTCTGCTGCTCACCTTTTTCATCTATGCCCTCGTCCTGGTCGTGCGGGCGGAACTCCTGCCGGTCGAACTGCCACAGGTGGCCGCGGGAACGCCGGCGGAGGCCAGCCGACCCATCGTCGTTACGCTGGACTCGGATGGTCGGTTCTACGTGGGCACAGATCCCGCTGAGGATGTGCAGGCCGTCATCGCGGCGCTGCGGGAGATCCGCGACGAGCGACCGGATGATCCACTCTTCCTGGCCGCGGATCGCGACGGCACGACTGACCGCCACCCCGCCTTCTTCGCCCTCGTCGATGCCCTGCGCGAGGCGGGGGTGGGGGACTTCTCGATCATGGGGCAGCGGCCCGGGGATGAGCCGCCCCCCTAGCATTCTCCCAGCCCGATGGACAGCAACGGTCACATCACGGAGACCCGCCTGACGCTGCTCATCTGCCTGCTGCTGAGCCTGGCTGCACATCTGGTCATTCTGCCCGGAGTCGGTGCTGGAACCGGCAGAAGCGACGCAGACGCCTTGCAGCGGCCGCAGCACGAGCCCTTTCAGCACGAGCCGCTGCGGACGCTCTCGCCCGGCAT
>CAZZPX010000078.1:0-9971 GCA_964655955.1 uncultured Phycisphaerales bacterium
CGCGATCGAAGCGACGTACGTCAGCAACGTGCTACCCCTCACCGAGCACGGTGAGCGGCGCGGTGGCGCGGCGCTCGCGCGAGACGTGCTCACCGCCATCGGCGCCGCCAGCGCGCAGCGACGCGACGGGACGATGCGGGAGGCTACTGGCGCCACCCGATCTGAGTTGAGCATCGGCAGGGTGCTGCTAGCCGGCAAGACGACCGAGGAGATCGCCGTGTGCCTCACCGTGTCACCTAAGACCGTGAACGCGCACGTCAGCAACCTGCTGCGCGCGTCGAGCGCCCCGTCACGCCTTGACCTCGTGAGGCGCCTAACCGCCGACTACTTCTAGACGGCGAGCAACGAGAGGGCCGGGCGTCTAACCGCCCGGCCCTCTCGTGAGAACGCCCTGTGTTCTTCGTCCTTGAGTCTAGCTCCTGCGCCGGCGCGCGCTCAAGACGCTCGCGAGGTGATCGAAGTCGTCCGGGCGCACCACGAGGTAGGTCACGTGCTCGTTGGCGCGGCCGGCGGCTTCGAGAGCGGCGCGCCAGTCCTGCTGCTGCGCGCTGAGCTTGCCGTCCTGCGCCTTCAACTCGATGAAGATGATGTGCCCGCCGCGGGTGAGCGTCAGGTCAGGGTAACCGGCGTCGCCCTGGATCGGCGTGCTCCACCGGCCGCGCCGGTTCATGCCCGGCCGCGTGTGGTGAACGAGCCACCCGGTCAGGCGCGCGAGCTTGACGACGTGCGATTGCAGCGCCGCCTCGCTGATCTTCACCGGGCTGGTGGCGCCGATGCTCATCCCGGACGCGCGAAGAGGACTGGCACCTCGTCATCGCCTTGCGCTTCAAGCTCGTCCATGAGGACGGAGATTACATCGTCGAGCGCCCCGTCGCGGGCGTCCATGAGGCTCGAGGTGACGGTCGTCAACTCGAAGTGCGGCGCGCCGCCGGCAGGGCCGGGCGTCGCCTCTATGAGCACGGTGATCGGGTACGTGCGCGTCCGGAAGTGCCGCAGGTCGTAGACGGGCACCGTCACGGTGATCGAGTCTGGCACCTGCGCGCCGGCGCGGAGCTGCAACTCGCGCATGATGCTCTCGTCTACCGCCTCGCGGCCCTTCCCCATCACGGACTCGCCGTGCCCGACGGTGGTGAGGCGCAGGGCGCGGAACGTCTCAACGAGCGAGTCGTCAACGTGCCCGTTCAGGGTCGCGCGCAGGAAGCGCACTAGCGAGCCTTGCGTGAACGTCATGGTGTCGCGCATCACGGCGACGGCGGCGAAGGCCGGGTGCTCGCGTAGTTCGAGGTAGGCGCCGTGCGTCATGAGTGGTGACGTCACGTCCTCGCCTAGTCCGGTCGTCACCTCGGCGTGGATCATCTTGCGGGAGTACGTGATGCGGGCAGCGCAGTACCGGCCCGGCAGCGACCACCGTTCGACTTCCTCGCTGAGCGCCCTGCAAAGGTCGCTTACGGTGAAGACCTCAAGCTCGTCTGGCCGGCGCTCCTCGAAGCGCTCTACGGCTTCCCCGTTGGTGACGGCGAAGTACCGGCCGGTGCGCTCGTAGTCCGGCGCTTCGATGATGCCGACGCGGTGCTCGGCCGCGTTCTGTTCTAGGAGGAACGCTAGCGCCTCGGTGATCATCAGTTGGCTTCCTCAGCGTCGAAGAGGCCGCGCGCCCGATCGGTAGGCAGGTAGACCTCGACCTTGCCGTTGTCTGGCCGGCGGAAGGTCGGTAGGTACTCGACGCCGCTGGTGCGCGCCGGCACCCGGAGAGCTACGTTGACGGCCGCCTCAACTCCCTTGAGCGTGCCGAAGCGCTCGTCGCGGGTTGGTAGTAGCTCGATCTGCACCGTGACCTTCCTGGCCTTGTCGAGATTGCTGCGCTCAAGGCAGTCGCGTAGCGCTTCCTCGAGGGCTTTGTTGACGAGGTGCCGCACCACTCCGTCGTCTAGCTCCCCGAGGCTGTCGAGGTCGAAGCGTTGCCGCTCCGCGTTGGCGTCGCTCATGATGGTCGTCTCCTAGTTGGTAGAGTCGTCCCGGTAGGTCAACCGCGACGCGCGCCTTCGAGAGAGGGCGCGCGTTCGTCTCTCTCCACTTCGAGCGCTGCAACGTCTTCCTCCTTGAAGAGTAGGTCGCGCCCGATCTTCTCGCCCGTCAACTTGCCGCCGGCGTGCCATGCGCGCACCGTCACGGCCTTCACGCCTAGCCGCTCGCCTACCTCCGCCGTGGTCAAGAGCTTCATGCACCCTCCTCCCCTTGAGCACTAGCGCCTAGCCTAGCGCGTGCGCTATGCTGGCGCAAGGTGCAGCGGCGCAAGAGCCGGCGCCTGGAACGGAGACAACTGTGACCCGACGACGTGCAGCATCCACCCCTGTGAGGCGGTGCGCATGACGCGCCCGACGCCCGGCATCGCCATTCGGCCCGCGACGCGGCAGCAGAGCAAGCTGCGCCTCGCCATCTTCGGCCCTAGCGGCAGCGGCAAGACCATGACGGCGCTGCGCCTCGCCACCGGCCTCACCCGCGTCATCCCCGGCAAGATCGGTCTGATCGACAGCGAGCTAGGCTCGAGCGAGCTGTACGCTGACAGGTGGCCGTTCGACGTGGCGCACGTGCCCGACCACAGCACGGATGCTTACATCGCTCACATCAACGCCTTCGCTAAGGCTGGGTACGACGTGCTGATCATCGACAGCCTCAGCCACCCGTGGGAATGGCTCAAAGAGTGGGTCGATACGCTGGCGCAGGCGAAGTACCGCGGGAACACGTGGGCGGCTTGGAACGAGGGCACCCCGAAGCAACGCGCCTTGATCGACGCCATCCTCACCTACCCCGGTCACATCATCGCCACCATGCGCAGCAAGACCGAATGGAGCATCGACAAGGAGAACAGCAACAAGCCGACGCGCGTCGGGTTGGCGCCGCAACAGCGGCCCGGCAGCGAGTACGAGTGGACGCTCCTCTTCGAGTTGAGCGTCGCGCACACTTTGACCTGCATCAAGGATCGCAGCGGGCGCTTCCAAGACCTCATGGTGACGAAGCCTGACGAGACGCTAGGCGAGGACGTGGCGCGGTGGCTGCA
Source organism: uncultured Phycisphaerales bacterium (assembly GCA_964655955.1). Taxonomy (GTDB): domain Bacteria; phylum Planctomycetota; class Phycisphaerae; order Phycisphaerales; family JAGLTS01; genus CAZZPX01. Next base: position 3,059 of record CAZZPX010000078.1, read on the forward strand.
AGAGGGCGGCGACCCCATACCGATGCCGGAGGTGACGCTCGACGTCAGCCCGCCGGCGGCGTCCGAGATGCTGGCTCGCATAGCTGAGCGGCTGATCGCTGGCGGGTTGACGCGGGAGTACGCCGGCCGGCGCCTCCCCTTCATCGGCTGGCTGCTGCAACGCGCCGTGACCACCATCACAGACGTGACCATGAACGAGGCGGAGGCGCTGCTGAGGCGCCTCGCTGACCCCGAGCGGGTGGTGATGCTGCTGGACGAGTGGCGCCTCTCGATGTCGCACGAGGCTGAGGCGGTGAAGGCGGTGCCGGCTGAGGAGCACTTCCCCACCGACGGGCCGGCGCCCGAACCCGAGGCCGAAGCCGAAGCGGCGAAGCCGGCGCGGCGCACCGGCAAGGGTAAGGCCGCCACGACCAGCCGGTCGCGTAAGGCGAAGGCGGCTGAGGCTTAGTGACGCGAGAGCCGACGGGCGCCCCGTGGACGGTAGGCTTCGCGCCGCCCGTCGGCTCGACCTGTTGGGATGTGCTGGCGGGTGGTGACGTGATCGCCCGCGCGTACTTCGGCGTGACGGCCGCTCCTGCGGCCGAGGACGGGCTGGCGAACGCGCGGCTTATCACCGCCGCGCCCCTGTTGCTCCCCGTCCTTGAGTTGGCTTGGGAGGCGCGCTCAGCGCGCCGCACCTGGCTTCGGTTGCGAGACGATCAGTCGTTGATCGAGGCGCGCCGTCTTGAGCGTCAGCTTGACGAGCGGGTGGCGCCAGCGATCGCCGCCGCTCGGGGCATCGCCGGTATGTGACGCCGGCCCTATCTTGCGCTCGGCCGCTCCCCCCGGTGGCCGGGCAACGAACCCGCCGGCCTCCCCCGCTGGCGGGTTCTATTGCTTCGGCATAGGCAATAGTTGACACGGCGTATAGGGACGTGCAATACTAGGGACGTGGCAGGGTAAGGGGATCAGACCCCGCAAAGCCCGCACCCGAAGGGAGCGCATCATGCGCCCACAGACCAAGACCACCGCAACCGCCAAGACCCGCACGCCTCGTAAGTCTCGCAAGGTGAAGGCCGACCCGCTGGCCGCGCTGGACGACCCGAAGGCCGCCGCCCCGGCGAAGCCCTCGAAGAAGGACGTTCAGGCTGGCGCCAAGCTGATCGAAGACGCCATCAACGCCGCCCTAGCGCCGGCCATGAAGCCGACCCGCCGGCGCGGCGCTCGCAAGGCGAAGGCCGCCGCCCCGACCGTCAAGATGCCGCCCCGCCGCGGCGCCCTGACTAACGAGGACGTGGCCGGCCGAGCCTCCGTGGTCAACCCGGTGACGCATTGCGTCGTCTGCGGCCGCTACTTGAAGCTGCACCTCAACGGCCTCTACGCCGTCGAGCTCGACGGCAAGACCTTCCACGTAGGCCCGACGTGCGCTCAGCGCCTCCCCGGCACGTACCTCGTCAAGAGCTTCCCGAAGGGTTGGGAGGAGATCGACGAAGTTGTGACCGCCCGCGACGCGAGCGAGGCCGCCGCGATTGCCTTCACCCGCCTCGCCCCGCCGGCACCCGCGCCGGCGCCTGTTGAGGCCGCGCCGGAACCGGCCGTCAAGCCGCTCAGCAAGGCCGAGCAGGCGAAGCGCAGCAAGGGCAAGGGTAAGGGTAAGGGTAAGGCCGCGAAGGCGGCTTGACGGGCAACCTGACAAGAGAGGGCGGCGCGCCGATCGGTGGGCGCGCCGCCGTTCTACCGCCTCGCTGCACCGTCAGCGCTCAGACAGGCGGGGGTCCGAAGGAGACCAAGCCCATGCTAGCCGGCCGCTCACCCCACGACAAGGGACGACCGCCTACCCTTGACACGGCGTATAGGCACGTGCTACGCTCGGGGTGCGGGAGGGCACCAGACGCCCCACCCAAGACCCGCGCCCGAAGGGAACCAAGCATGACCCGTTACCCGATCAAGACCGCCGAAGCCATCGTTGACACCATGAACACCCTTGAGGAGAACGGGTGGGAGTGGCGCATCCACAACCCCGGCCCGTACGGCGACCGTGGCGAGTACGCCGCCGTCGCCGCCTACGACCGTGACGAAGACGGCAACGATCACCTGGTCGGCTACTGGACGGGTCGCCGATGAGCGACCGCCCCACCTTCGAGGTGCAGACCGCCGAGCTGGCGACGCTGCTAGCCTTGAACCTCAGCGTTGACATCATCGTCCGGTTAGGCGCGCAAGTCTTCGAGGATAACGGCGGCGCGGCGGGAGGGCGCCCCGCACACCTCCAGCGACTCCTCAAAGCGAGCGGCTTGCATACGATCGTCCTACGCGGCCTGATAGCCGAGGTGCTGAGCAACGGGCACCTGACCGCCGAGGACGCCGCCACCTTCCACCGCCTCACCGGCTTCACGACCAACTACGCGCCGGTGATCGAACGCGGCCGCGAGGCCAGCAAGGCAGCCATGCAGATGGCGGGCGCGCGCCCGGAAGGGATGACGGCATGAGGAGACTCCCCAAGGACGGCATGCGCGTCGCGCTACTCGCCGCCCTACGCTCGACCACCGCGCTGCTGATCAACACGAACGTCGAAGCCGTCGAAGACCTGGGCGAAGAGGACGGCCGAGCACAAGTGCGCCTCGCCGTCGCCGGGCTGCACGCGACCGTGATGGACGGCATCTGCGCCGCCGCCCTCAAGGAGATGGCGGTGGAGGAACGCCGCCGCTTCCACGACACCGTGGACTTCACCACCGACTACGACGCCGCCCTCGAGCAAGCGGCTGAGGCGGAGCAGATCATGGTTGCTCTGCAGGACGGCCGCGCCACGTTCCTAGGCGCCGTGGTAGCCGAACAGGAGGTAGGGCAAGCATGACGGGTGAGTGGGTAACCGTGATCGTAGTCGCGTACTTCACGGCCCTCTGGTGGCTGCTAGGTCTTTGCAAGGCGGCCGCTATGGCCGACGCGGTAGTTGGCCCCATGCCGCACCGCTGCATCTGCACCGCAGACGAAGGGAGGAACGCATATGAGCAAGCATGACGAGCAGACCGACATCGAAGTCGATAGCCTCGGCCGGCGCCGCACCCGCGCGCAGTTGGAAGCGCTCGATCGGTACAACGAGGCGCGAGCGTTGCCCGAGCACCTGATCTACGCCTCTTACAACCTGCACCTCACGGATGAGCAGCACGCCGCCTTCCGCCTCATGACGAGCGCGGAGCGTGGCCGCGCCATAGCCCTCGGGATGCCCGTGTTCTTGGCTGAGCACGGCTTCGAGAACCTAGCCGCCTTGACCAAGGCGAGACGCGCCGCTCAGAAGGCGCGCAAGGCCGCGCGGTAATGACCCGCGCCGGCCGGAAGGAGACCATCATGCGCAACGTCCTCACCATCCTCTTACTGGCGATCACCGCCCTCGCGGCGGCTGACGACGGCAACGGGCACATCGTCACGGCCTCAACCTACTTCGAGGTCATGGAGGCGGCGGCGTTCACCGACGGGCACCTAGTCGAGTGCGCCGGCAAGAACCTAGACCCTGAGCACGTCTGGCGCCTCTGCGTTGACACCCGCAGCACGGGCTGGAACGCCAGCCAACTCCGCGGATGGAGCGACTACGGCCTCTCGCACTGGCGCGTCTTCAACGCCTGGCGCCTCAGCGAGAGCGGCGACGTCTGGATGCTGACGCTCGTCCACCTGGCGCGGGACGAGCTACTGTCGATCGGCGTGACGGTAGACGGCAGCTATGTCTTCTACGTCGTGGTGACCGAGTAGTGGCCGGCAGGTGACGCCGTACGACCGCAACGAGCCGCCGCCCTCCCGAACAGGGCGGCGGCTCAACACCACGACCCTCTACTGCCACGATCGAACGTGCGTGGCGTACAACGAGCCGCAGCCCTTCCGGTGGCTCCCCACCACGTGGGACGACCCGAGCGAGTGGTACGACGACCCCGAGTGCCGCGGATGCGGCGCCTTCCTTGAAGCCGAGCACCAGCACGACCCGGAGGAGAGCGATGCCGACGAGTGAGGCGCGGATCAACCTTGACGCGGTACGCGAGCACCTGGCGGCCGCGCATGACAGCGTGAACAGCCTCAAGACCGGCCGCCTAGTTCCCCACGCTCCGCTGATGGCGGTCCTGACCGACTTGGAGCACCTGCTGATCGCCGTTGAGGTGGCTCACGTCGCCCTGAGAACGATTGCGGCTCGCGCACCTACCACGGTGCCACCCCTCCCGGTTGACGCGGCGGCAAGCGACCCTGGCGGCCTAGTAGCCAACCTCGCCGGCGTAACAACGCACGCCCTAGCAGCCGAGCGGCGCCTGACGGCGGAGATCGCCGGCACCGGCCTAGTCACAACCATGCCGGCACCGGATGACGCTGACGAGCGCGTGAGCCGCATCGCTGGCCTAGCCATCGCCATCGCCCGCCTCAAACGCGCAACGGTGGACGTGCGGGACGAGGTGCAGACCTTGACCAACTCGATCAGAGGAGATGCCGGCCGTGACGAACGAGGAGAGTAGAGGCGTACCGCTCCTAGGCACCCTGCACCTGGAAGGTTACGCGGGGCGAGCTAAGGTCGAGTGCGAGGTCATAGGCGAGACGCCCGCCAGTTACAAGATCAAGCCTACGCGCGACGCTTATCGCTACCTAGCCGGCTTCGTGTACCACGCGCCTAAGTACGCCGTGCAGCTTCACCCTCCCCGCAGCAGCGACTAAGGGCGCCTAGACGATCATCCGGCCGGCCGCTTGCAACCGCAGCGCCGGCCGGGTTAGCTTATGCGCTACAAAGCCAACGCCGGCGGAGCCTTCACACTCCGCCGGCGGGTTCAGCGAGAACGCTGATTGTGGTCCCGACGACCGTCCTCAGATTAGCACCTACCCCCGTCGAACCTCAATAGCGCACGAGCTAACCGGGCTGAGAGCCGCCCGCGGCGCACGCCGCGACCACCCCGATAGGCGGCCGCGCGGAGAGGACTCGTCACTAGGCGCGCATCGGGAGGTGCTGCACCGCCAAGCGGCATTGAAGCCTGGTGAGTCTCGCCGTTGCAGGCGATCAGCAGCGGCGCCCTCGGCGACACGTGACGGCCGACGGAACCAACTCCTCCACACCCTCTAGGCGTAGTCGCCACCCGAGGAGAACGGGTTGGATGGCGGCATCGCCAACCCCTCGCGCGCCTAACCCCGGCGGGGGGATAGAGGGGGGAGTCTTGCCCTGGCTCACCGCTCCGGCCTCGGGAACCTAACCTAGACCCTGACCACCCCGGCGAAGCGCGCGCGCTATGCTGGCCGGTATGAAGACGAGCGAAGCCGCAGCGGCACCCGAACCCGAAGACACCATGACCCTCGAGCAGCTAGGCGACTGGCTGGCCGCAGCCGCATGGCGCTTCGCTAAGACCATGCCCGAGATACCGCACGAGTACACCTTGAGGAAGTGGAATAACGGCGGCGAGTTCGAGGCGGCGGTGCGCACGATCAGAGCGCACGGGTACCAGCGCACCTTCCAAGGCCGAACCTACACGTACGTGAACGTAGGCGAGCACCGCTTCTGGACTATGGGCGCGCCCGTGTGGGAGACGACCGTGATCAACCGCGCCCGCTTGAGCGAGGAAGCATGAGCAAGACCGACATCCCCTACCACTCCGCCTTGAAGCCCGCGATCACCGCAACGCCCGTTGACCGCTTCGACTGGCGCGGCAACATCGCCCTGACACACAACCTGTTAGCCGACCCGCGCCTACCGCCACCCTTCGACCCTTGCGACGTGCTGTACGTTGAGCCGCCGTGGCGAGCCGGGTTCGAGAAGTTCAACCGCCGCGCCGGCCTCACCACAACCGCCACGTACCATGACCTGCTAGCAGCCGTCAGCAAGCTCATCACCGAGCAGCCGCGCCCCACCGTGATCATCACCGGCCGGCACGCCCGCGCCCTCCTACCGCAGCCTGACCAGACGATCGTCTTGAAGCTGTACGGCGCAACCGCCCTCGCCCTCCTCTACCGAACCGAGGTGACCGAGGCGCCGCCGCACACCTTCGCCCTGATCGAAGCCCTAGCGCGCCGCTACAACCGAGTAGGCGACCCCATGTGTGGGTACGGCGTAACCGCCCGCGCCTTCACCGCCGCCGGCAAGGCGTGGACGGTGAGCGACCTCAACGCGACCTGCATCGGCCACATAGCCGCCAACGCGCACACCTGGCCGCAGCACCCCGCACCATGAAGCTCTACAAGAACACCAACGTCGTGGAGGAAGCCCGCAAACGCATCAGTTGGCTCTTCGACGAGTTCACCAACATCCGAGTCAACAGCAGCGGCGGGAAAGACAGCACCGTCGTCCTGCACCTCTGCCTCGAAGAAGCACGCCGCCGCGGCCGCACACCCCTCCCCGTGCAGTTCATCGACCAAGAAGCCGAGTGGCAAGCCACCATCGACAACATCACAACCGTCATGACCGACCCCGACGTGCAACCCCTCTGGTACCAAGTACCCATCAAGCTCTTCAACGCCACCAGCGCCACCGACCACTGGCTCATGTGCTGGGACCCAAACGAAGAACACAGATGGATGCGCCCCCAACACCCGCTCGCCATCACAACCAACACGTACGGCGAAGACCGCTTCGCCAAGATGTTCGACGCCATAGCCCGGCACGACTACCCCAACGATCACGCCATCTGGATCGCCGGCGTGCGCGCAGAAGAATCACCTAGCCGCTACTTCGGCCTCACCAGCTACCCCGTCTGGAAGGGCGAGACGTGGGGCCGCACCACCGACAAACGACGAACGCACCTGACCATGTACCCCATCTATGACTGGTCTTACACCGACGTCTGGAAGTACATTCACGAGCACCAACTCCCCTACAACCGCATCTACGACGCGCAGTACGCCTACGGCGTCCCAATCCAACGCATGCGCGTCAGCAACGTTCACCACGAGACGGCCGTCACTAGCCTGTGGTACTTGCAGGAAG
>CAZZPX010000079.1:0-9952 GCA_964655955.1 uncultured Phycisphaerales bacterium
ACGTGATGATGCCTAACATGAGCGGCTTTGAGCTGTGCGCCAAGGTCAAAAGCGATCCCCGCACCCGCGACATACCCATCGTCATGGTCACCGCCCTCAACGAGATCGGCGACGTCGAGCGGGCCGTGGAGTGCGGCACGGACGACTTCCTCACCAAGCCGGTCAACAAGCTCGAACTCCTGACCCGGGTGCGGTCGCTGCTGCGCGTGCGCCTGCTCAAGAAGGAACTGGCCAAGACGCTCTCACAGCTTGATCGCCTGCGCGAACAGCCGGATGTCGAGGAGGGGTAATAGGCGGCGGCACCGAGGGTCAATACTCCGGCGGAACGCGCGTGCAGATCGCGGGGCCGCTCGCTCTGCGCACCCAGCCGGGCGAGCGGAGGCGAGGTTCGAGCGTGAGGCGCAAATGCTGGAGGTACTCAACGAGCGCCTCGTAGCTGAAGGCCCGCAGGTAGTCGCAGCTTGCCGCCCGGTTGATGCTGCGGATCTCGTCGATCAGGTCGTCGCGAACGTCGATGGCGCTCATGGGCCGGCTCTCCCGTGTTGCCCGTACTCCTCGGGGGGACCGCCGACCTCCTGTCAGCCGCGAAACTATCGGAGCACGGCGAGGCGGGGCTTGAAGGTGTAACCAGAGCGGACCGTCACGGTGCAGCTTGTGCAACTGCGTCGAGATACAGAGTGCGGGCACGGGCAAGGAAACGGTCGCCACCGCAGGCTGAGAGTTCAATGCCGCGCACCTCCGCGGAGATGTGGTCGAAGCGCACCACGAGGCGCGGTTCGGGCAGGTCCTCGCTGAGGCGCTGCGGCCACTCGACGGCCACGATCGCGTCGCTCGCCAGGAGATCCTCCACTCCTGCGGAGGCGAGATCCTCCGGCGAGGTCAGGCGGTAGGCGTCGATGTGCAGCAGGGGGGGGCGACCGCCCGCAGGACCGTACTCCTGCACCAGCACGAATGTTGGGCTCGAGACGTTGGCGGGATCGATGCCCAGGCCGCGAGCCAGGCCGCGGACGAAGCACGTCTTGCCAGCGCCCAGTTCGCCGTAGAGCAGCAACACATCACCCGGCTCGAGTCCGGCGGCAAGGCGCTCGGCCAGCAGCATCGTCTCGTCCGCGCTGCGTGTGCTGCAGGTCAAAGGCGGCGAATCAGAGGCAGGATCCGTGCGTGTCATCAGCCATGCTCCCAGCCGAATTCGTGGGCCGGCTCCAGGACTCCGGCGGGCGTCTTGACCAGGACGAGCGGCTCAGCCCCGCGGCGCTCGAGCACTTCGCCCACCACCGTGATGGGCACGCCGATGTCCAGTCCGTTCAGCAGGTCCCGCCCGGCGTCGGTGACAAAGCACAGTTCGTAGTCCTCGCCATCCCCCAACGCCTGCTTCCAGTCGCACCCGGACGACAGCGGCAGGGCGGCGGCGTCGAGTCGGACCTGTATGTTGCACTCCTCGGCGATGTGCCCGGAGTCGCGCCCCAGCCCATCGCTCAGGTCGATCAGGGCGTGCAGCGCCCCTTCGAGCGCCCTGTGCAGTCGCAAAGCCTCGCGGATGCGCGGCGTGAAGGTCAGGTGGCGGCCGGAGTTGAGCGATCCGCCGAGCCTGCCGGTGACGCAGACGAGGTCGCCGGGGCGTGCCCCCCTTCGCCGGACCACGCCGAGGTCGGTGGGTGTGGCTGCGACGGTCGTGTTGAGCAGGAGCGGGCCGTCCCAGATCGTGATGTCCCCGCCGACGAGCGGGCAGTCGAACTCGGCGGCGCAGTCGCGCATGGCGGTGAACAGGCGGTCGGCCTCTCCGGGCGTCAGCCGTTTCGGCAGGACGGCCCCGGCGACGGAGGCGGCCGGCCTCGCCGCCATGGCCGCGATATCCGAGAGGCTGCGGGCCATGGCCTTTCGCCCAACCTGCTCCAGGGACGCAGCTTGCAGATCGAAGTGCAGCCCCTCGACGAGCTGGTCGACGCTGAGCAGGACCTGCGGCGCGTCCAGCGCCACCTGCGCCATGTCGTCGCCCGGGCCGATCGGCACGCGCGGGTCGGCGGCGCTCCGTTCGCGGATGCGGCCGATCAGGTCGAATTCTCGCAGTTTCCTTGCCATGTGCGGCTGTATCGACGGGCGTGGTGCGCAAACGCCGCTCGCGCCCGGGAGTGCTCACTCCGGGGCGCCCGGGACGCAGCGACCACCCGATTCTAATCCGCCCGCGTCTTTGTGACGCCGGCCGGTTGTCAGCGCGGGCGGCACGGCGACAAACCGGCTACAGTGTGCTATCTTCCCAGACGGGTCGGCGGACCAGCATCGATGAGAGATGGACCCGGGCAACAAGTCGCATCGACATTGAGGGGAGCATACACCCTTGGGCGATAACGCCATCCCACCACGACTGCATGTTCTCCAGGCACAGGGATCGGATCGAGCGCTGATCATCGCGCGCGTGCGGTCCAAACTCTACGCCTTTCAGCTCTGGAACCAGAGCACCAACCAGCGCTCCAAGACCCTGTGGTACCACGGTCGGGTCTACGAGTGGCGCTGCGACCTCAGCCACGACGGGCGCTTCCTCGTCTTCTTCGCCACAGTGCCCCGACCGACGGAGAATTCGTACGGCATGACCGGCGTCTGCCGCGCCCCCTGGGGATCGCCGCTCTTCCGCTGGATCCAGGGCCATTCGGACTGCGGCGGGGGCGTGTTCATCGATCCGCGGACGTTGCACCTGAACGTGATCGACGAGCCGAAGAAGCTCGCCGCCACGCCGCCCACGGATGTCGTCCGCTCGATCAAGACGCTGCCCTTCAACGTCATTACCGAGCCCTGGGCCGTGGGCGAGGACGGTCCCACGCGACAGATGCGCCTCAAGCGCGACGGCTGGTGGTGCATCGAAGAGGGCGGGCCCTGGAAGATCGATCCGGAGACCGGAGTCTGGCCTGAGGTCGAGCCGGTCTACCGCTGGTCGCCGCCCATGGGCAACTGGCACATCGACTACATCGAGGAGGGCGTGACCTTCGAGCAGCGGCCGGGCGGCGGGCACCTGCGCCGCTACGTCCTGTCCACGGGCCAAAACGTCGCCGAGGCGCTCAAGGTCGAGCGGCTCGATCACCTGACAATCGATCGCATGGGCCGCCTGCTGGTGGCGGCGGACGGCTACCTCAGCGCCATCCCCGTTGATGCCAACGGCAAGCTGGGCGAGCCGGACACAGTGCTCAACTTCAACCGCCTCAATCCCGAGGACGCCAAGCGCAAGGTTGATCCGCGTTCCCGCTCCTCGCTGCGTCGGGCGGGTCGGGCGGTGGAAGGCGGCGGCAAGCCGATCTCGAGCAACCGGCTCGCCGCGCGGCGCTCCCGTCGCGGCCGGCGCTGAGGCGCGACTCGGCGCGCCCTTCAACATGGGAGAGGTGTAGAGGCATCGCAGACGCAGCGCATGGCTCGGGATTCCGGTTGCCCCTGGCGGATGTGCGAAGTGACGCCGAGAGGAGCGAGCCACATGGCAATGCTGCGAAAACTGCGAACTCGCCTGGGACTGCGCAAGGAGAGGCCTCGCGATCCGGATGTGCTGTACGTCGCTCTGCCCGGGGGACGCCGACAGCGGCTCCACAAGAGCTGGTATCGCGGCGAGACGACCAACTTCCACCCGGTGAAGGCGTCGCTCAAGGAACCGGACGCCATCGAAAGGTACGTGGGCCACGGCTGGTTCCCTCCCGCGCCCTTCGTCACCAGGGAGCACTACATCACCGCGTTCGGCAGTTGCTTCGCCAGGCATGTGACCGAGTTCCTCTATAAGGAGGGTTACCGTGTCTTCGGGCGCGAACTCGACCTTGACGCGCACATTGTCAGGTCGGGCGATGGCATCGTGAACACCGCGGCGCTCCTCCAGCAGTTCGAGTGGGCGTTTCACGGATGGACGCCTGCCAATCCTCTCTGGCACGATGCCGACGGCCACGCGGGCTCCGCCGATGAGCAGATGCAGGCGACGACGCGCGAGATCTTCACCTCGACCGATGTCTTCATCTTCACGCTCGGCCTCTCCGAGGTGTGGTATGACAAGCCGACGAACGAGGTCTTCTGGCGCGCGATTCCGGAGTCGCAGTTCGACCCCGAGCGGCACGGCTTTCGGCTCATGGGCGCGGAGGAGAACGCGCGGAACCTCAAACGGGTCTACGAGATCATCCGCACGCATCGCCCGGAGGCGAGAATCATCGTCACGCTATCGCCGGTGCCGCTCGCGGCGACGTTCCGTCCCATCTCGTGCATTACGGCGAACTGCGTCTCCAAGGCGTCACTGCGGGTCGCGATCGACGAGTTGATGCGCGAGTATTCCGACGACGCCAGGCTGCACTACTTCCCCTCCTACGAGATTGTGACGGCATTCCTGCCCGACCCGATGAGGGATGATCTGCGGCATCCCACAAGCGAGACGATCGACCTGATCATGAAGGCGTTTCAGCGCAACTTCCTGGTGCAGTGACCGCGGACTGCGTTGCGCAGCGGATCGAGCGGGACCGGCGCCTGGGCGACAAGCACGGCGGGGGTCGCGAAGAGCAGCGGCTCGGCTCCTGACGCGGCCGCCTGCGACGCTATGATGTGCGGATTGCCGACACGGACGGCGCTTGCCGTCATGAAGCGAGACGAGGACTCCATGGCTGTCGACCTCACGAAGAAGCTGGCACTGCACGCGGCTGCCTATCCCGAGCTTTCACTCGATCAACTCATCGGCAAGGCCAGGCAGCTTGGTTGCCAGGCTTTGCACCTTCGGCTGCTGCCGCCGCCGGGTGGGGAGTTGGCGTCCGATGTCACGACGTCCGATCCAGAAGCCGTGCGCGGCGCGCTCGCAGAGGCCGGGCTCGCTCTCGCCTGCCTCGAGACCGGCATCGCCCTGCATTACCGCAAGCAGGCGGACGCCGCAGCCGCACTGCGCCTGGGGAACAAGGCGATCTCGCTCGCCGGCGCGATGGGTGCCGAAGCGCTCAGCCTTCATCCCGGGGCGGTTCTCTTCGGCGAGCGACCGGCCCCGGTGGTCAGCCGCATCGCCGAGCGCTGCCGCAAGCTGTGCGAACACGCGGAAATGGCCGGGGTGCAAGTGCTCTTCGAGAACGTCGGCTACTTCGCGCGCAGCAAGCCGATGTGGGAACTCGTGGAGACGACCGACCACGAGCGCTGCGGCGTCTGCTGGAATGCCGCCCGGGCAGCGCCGCACGGGGAGCGACCCGCCGTGTCGCTGAACGCCTTGAACTTCCGCATCCGCCTGCTCAAGTTGCAGGACGGCGTGCTTGAGGGCGAGTCACTGAAGCAGCGGCCGCTCGGCGAAGGCGACATGCGCATCGAGCGGCTGCTGCAGATCGCCTCTGGAATCGGGTACGACGGTTTCCTCAGCCTCCTCTGGGATCGTCAAGCCGAGACGAATCTCGCGAGCAGCGACCAGGCGATCGGGGGCGCGGCAAAGACGATCTTCGAGTGGATGCGGCCGAAGCTCGACAAGAAGGGCAACCCTCTGACCAATCGCGAGGCGAAGTATCTCGAGGTCGACCCGGAAGAAGAGAAACGCAAGGCTGCGGAGAAGGCGGAGAAAGCGAAGGCCGCCGCCAAGGCGAAGGCGGAAGCCGCCGCGAAGGAGTGATTCCTTCGCCCAACCGGGGTGGGAAGCGCGAGTTGCCCGAACCACCGATCGTCAACACGATCCGCGACCAGTGCGAACGACTGGGATTCGCCCGCTGGGGGCTCTGCGCGGCGGAACCGGTCCCGCGAGCTCAGTTCTGGCGGCGATACGTGGAAGAGGGCAGACATGGCCAGATGGCCTGGCTGGCTGAGCACCTCGACGTGCGCCTCGATCCAGGCAAACTGCTGGAGGGCGCTCGCTCGATTCTCCTGGTCGCGGATCTGTACCACCGCAAGGGGGATGCCGCGCAAGCTGAGCCGGTCCGGGCCGGCGAAGGAAAGATTGCCCGCTACGCCCGCGGTCGCGACTATCACAGGTCGCTGAAGAGGCGCCTGCATACCCTCGCCGATGTGCTGCGAGAAGTACTGCCGGAAGAGAAGTTCCGTGTGGCTGTCGATACGGCCCCGCTCGCCGAGCGCGAGCACGCCATGCGCGCCGGACTGGGCTGGATCGGCAAGCACACGCTGTTGATCGATTCGAGCCTGGGCAGCTACTTCTTCCTGGGGGCGCTCGTCACGACCGCCCAATTGCCCGTCCCACTCGAGCAGGAGCCGGTGACCGACCACTGCGGCAACTGCACGGCCTGCATTGACGCCTGTCCCACACGGGCAATCACGCCCTATGAGGTGGACGCCCGCCGCTGCCTCAGCTACCTCACGATCGAAAATCGGGGTGAAATCGCTGCGGACCTGCACGCAGGGGTGGGGGAGTGGCTCTTCGGCTGTGACATTTGCCAGGAGGTCTGTCCGCACAACAGCCCTGCCGCCGCGGAGGACGAGACACCCGCTCATACGGATTACGCTCCGCGTCGCGCTTCGCTGCCGCTGCTGGCGATCCTGGACTGGTCGGACGAGGATCGGCTTGCGGCCGTGCAGGGGACGGCGTTGAAGCGGGCGAAGCTGGCGATGTGGCGGCGTAATGCGATCATTGCGCTCGGAAATGACGTCTCCCGCAACCCCGTTCCGCGTGTCATCGAAAGGTTGAGAGAGATCGCGGCGGCGGACGCTGAAGCGCTCCCGGTCCGCCAGGCGGCTCGACAGGTCCTGCGGCGGCTGAGGGACAAGCCGCAATAACCGACGGGCCGCACCGCAGGCGATGGCCCCTCCGCCGGCTGAAGCGCCGAATTTGCAGGTTCCCGGCAACCTGCGGCATGAATGCGGGTATATCTATGAGCATAGAAATGACGAGGCACGAGGAGTTGACCCTGATCCGGGCAGCCGCGTCCGGCGACCGCCGGGCCTCCGCCCAACTGATCCAGGCGCATCAGGCGTCGTTGTATGCCTTCATGCTGCGCATGAGCGGTCGACCCGACATGGCCGAGGACATCGTGCAGGACGCCTTCGTACGGGTGCTGAAGAACTTGGACCGATTCGACCCGAGATTCCGCTTTTCGACCTGGCTCTTCACCATCGCCAAGCGCCTCTACATGAACGCGCAGCAGAAATACAAGCCGGTCTTCGACAGCGAAATCGTGCACGGCTGGCAGGGCGACGACGCCGATCCGAGCCGGCCGGCCCTCATCGACGAACGCCACCAGAACATGCGCGGGGCGATCGAGCACGGGCTGAGCAAGCTCAACGAACGTCAGCGCGAGATCATCCTCCTGTTCCATCAGCAGCAGTGGCCCATCGCCCAGATCGCTGAGCATCTGGCAATGCCGGAAGGAACGATCAAGAGCCACCTGCACCGGGCGCGACTCCGCATGCGGCGGGCCATTTCCACGCACCGGGATCATCAACGGCTCATGGAGGAAGTCTGGTCATGAGGCGGGCGCGTCGCGCGTGCGACGAACATCTCGATGAGCGGCGCGAATTCGAGATCGCCACGACGCCGGATGCGGAGTTGATCCAGCGCTACTTCGATCGCGAGGTCGGCGAGTTGGAGCTGGGCGAGTTGCTGCAGCGCGTGGCGAAGTCCCCGGCGGCGTGGCGGGAAATCGCCGAGACGCAGGACCTGATCGACGAACTCTCAGCGCCGGATCGCGCACCGGATCTGAGCGCGCGGATTCTGGCGCGGCTGGAAGCGGATCCGGCCTCCCCGCTGCATCGGACCAGCCGCCTGGCAGCCCTGCGGCGGTACGGCGGTGTTGCCGCGGCCGTGATGCTCGGGGCAAGCCTGCTGCTGGTCAACCGCGTGGCGAGTCGTTTCGACGAGGCGTCCGGCCCGAGCCTGACGCGCGTTCTGGAAGCGCCGCGGCAGGACGCGCAGCTCATTCGTTCGCTCGGGGAGGGGCTGAACAGCATCCGCAATCAGCTCGGCGCCGCTGAACTGCGCCTCGAGCAGCAGGAGTCTCCGCGATTCATCTATGTCGGCCATCCCGAGCAATCGGCGGACGATCAGCGCGAGATACATCTTCCCGAACGGCGTCTGCACTGGCTGCAATCAGGCTCGCAGCGTCTGCATCTCGATCCGCGAGACAGCGCCACGCAGCAGTCGGTCGAGCCGGACGCCAAACACGCCAGCTTCCCCTTCATCTAACGCCCATGCAGCGCCGGCCGCTCCGTTTCGTTTGCTCCCCGCCTGCTCGTCTTCTCTTCACTGTGCTGCCGGCCCTCCTGGCTGCGACGACGCCCGTTGGCGCCGAGCATCGCGACAACGCCTTCGACCTGATCGGCGAGGCGCCTGCGGAGGCGAAGCTGATCATCGCCAGTCGCGAGGCGGAGTGGCACCGCGAGCAGTTCGCTGAACTGCCCATCGCCGCGCCCGCCGAAGGGTTTCTGCGGCAGTTTCAGACCTACAGCGCGTACGTCGATCTGCTCCGCGGCAAGGCGGCGCTGCCGGGCGAGGCCTTTGATCGCCTGCTGGGTCGGGAGATCCTCTTCGTGTCGGCCGATGAACGAGCCGGCACGCATTGGGCCCTGTGCTCGGTCGCTGATTCCCAGGCCATCGTGGATATGCTTACCAGCCTCGGCGCCAAGCCGCGTCAGAAGCAGGGGGGTATCGCCATGTTCACAATCGAGAATGGCCGCTTCCTCGTCGGGCAGAAGGCGGACCGTTGGCTGCTCGCACCAGCCGCGGCACGCGCCATGTTCGATCGATGTCTGCCCCTTCTCAGCGGCGAAGAGGTGGCGGATCGGCTGAACGAGACGGAGGTGTATCGGCAGGCGCGCTTCGTGGGCCGCGGCGACACCGCCTATCTCCGCATCGAGGATGCCGAGCGCAACGCCTACACGGCCTGCGTGATCCGGCACTGGCGGAGACGCATCGAGGCGGATCTGGCGATCCAGTCGCCGGCTCTGCGCGATGACCTGGGAGAACTGCCGCAGGTCGAGACGGATGTGCTGCAAGCGCTCTCGCCGCGGCCCGCCCTGGCGATCGTCGAGCCGTTTCCCGATCGCTCCCCCCGCACGTATCAACTCCTTCGCGACCTCTTGCCCAAACTGGAGATCGATCCGCAGTTACGTCCGCAACTAGGGCCGCGCATGGCCTTTCTGGTCGAGGCGGGAGAGGCGCCCGCCGTGCAACTTTTCTGGTGCCTGGAAGTGCGCTCGTGTGCTGCGGCGGAGCCCGCGCTCGACACGATGGTGGCGCAGGCGCTCAAGGCGCTTGAACTGCGTGTGGACGCGCCGCGCGAGGAGGGCACCGGCACGGTCTCGTTGCGAACCGCGGATCTCACGCGGTTCATTGAGGAAGGCGCGCCCGCGGTGCAGGAGTTTCTCGGAGGGGGGACGATCAGCCTGGGCTGGCAGACGTTCGCGGAGAACGAGGCGAGCGACGGAGTCGCGGCGGACGAGCCGGGCTGGTGGGTCATAGGCATCCCGTCGTCGGCGGTCGGCAGGGTCGGCGCGGCGCTGATTGCGGGTGATGCGGAGAAGCCCCGTGACAAGTGCTTCGTGCTGCTCTCGGAGGGGACGCTCCGCGGGGGGGAAGCGGCGGGAGTGGTGGGGCGACTGCCGCTGCCGGTTCTGCAGTCACTCGCGGAATTGCTTGCCGCCGTCGAGGATGCGCACTGGCAACTGCAGCGCACCAGCGACAGCTCGATCGAGGCGACGGTGCGCGTCAAGCTCTGCAAGGACCTCGACGACGCGCGCCGCGACGAGACCGACTCGAGCCGACGCTGACCTTGCCGTCAGAATTGCGTGAAGTTCGTCGTATTCACTCTTGCCTGGGTAAGTTCGCTCGATATGCTGCCGATTCTGCAGTCCGCAGCGGTGTTTCGCCGATGTGCGCGCCGATACGTCGCGGACGAGTCCCACGAACCAACAGGAGATGGAATCAACGAATGACTCTCATCGTGCAGAAGTACGGCGGTTCATCGTTGGCGACGCCCGAGCAGATCGCTCAGGTCGCCGCCCGGATCGTCAGCGCCCGCGCTGACGGACATGA
>CAZZPX010000080.1:0-5596 GCA_964655955.1 uncultured Phycisphaerales bacterium
CGCGATCGCGCCCGCGGCGAGGCAAAAGTGACGAATTCGCGGAGAAAACTCGATAGTTCTTATAGCAGACTAGATACTTTCAATATCATATTGTCCGCTGTATTGCTTCGGACCCGAGTCGCGTCAATGCGGCTGTTCGAGCGTCGGGACGACGAGGAGCAGATCGCCGCTGGTGAGCACCTGGTCGGGGTCGGCGGGAATGCGCAGCGACCCGTCGCGGGCGCGAATTCCCAGCACCTCCATGCGATGCCGGGCGCGAAAGTCGGATTCCCTCAGCGTTCTGCCGACGACATTGGCCGGAATGGGAATCTCGCGGATCTTCACCGCCTGTCCCTGCGACATTCCCTGGGCCAGCGTGAGCAAATGCGTTTCGCGGTCGAGCGCTTCGATGCTCTGCTCTTCCGCCTTCGCCAGATCGCGCAGCGACGACAGGCGCTGCCGGAGCACCCGATGCAGGTCCGCCCGCCGCAGTACGCCGATGATTCGGCTGCGATTCTCGGCAACGACTGGTACTACCGAGGCGCGGTTGCGAGCGAGCACGCGCGACGCCTCCAGGAGCGGCATCGACGGATACAAGAGCGCCCGCACGGGCGTCATCAGGTCCTGGGCGATGACCATCGCCTCGAAGAACGGATCCTCTTCCTGCTGGTGCACCTGCGTGACGGTGATCTTGCCTTCGAGCCGGCCGTCGCGCACCACGTAGAGGACGGGTTCGGTGAGGGTTCCCAGCCGCCGCACGACCTCGGGCCAGGGCGTGCTCGGCACGGCGAGATGCTCCAGGGGGTTGCTCATCACTTCATCCACGCGGATGGACTCGAGCAGGTCGAGAATGGGTTCGGCGGCGTGGGCGGGCGACTCCGTCGGCGAGCGCAGTTGGTTGTCGTTGAGGCCGAAGAAGCGGCCGAGAATGTAGGCGGCGGCGCAGACGAGCATGGAAGGCACGATCAGGTCGTAGCTTCCCGTCATCTCCAGGACCATGACGATGGAGGCGATGGGCGAGCGCATCGCCGCCGACAGCATCCCCGCCATGCCGATTGGTATGAGCGACGCCTGCAGCGAAGGCGTGATCACGTCCGGCTGCAGCGCGTGCAGCGCCGCCCCCAGCGCTGCGCCCGTCATGCCGCCGATGAAGAGCGTCGGCCCGAGCAGTCCGCCCGCATTGGCGCTGCCCACGGTAATGCCCGTCGCCAGGCACTTGGCAGCGACGACACAAGCGAAGAGCAGCGCCCAGTAACCCCACGACTGCACCGGAAGTTCCGAAGACAGCTGCGGGCTGAGCGCTTCGTTCATCGCGGTCTGCACCAGGGCGTAGTGCCAGTCCATCACCTGCGGAAAGACGCAGGCGATCGCGCCGACGAGAAGCCCGCCGATGCCCGGCCACACCCAGACCGGGATGTTGCTGCGTTCACGCACGTACTCGGTGCACCGGACGCACGCCCAGAGCAGGGCGGTCGCGACCGCGCAGCCGACGCCAAGGAGCAGGAACCAGGTGAGGTGCAGCGGCCCCTCGAAGCGCAGCGTGTCGGCGTTGCTGAGCAGGTGGTGCCCGCCCTCGCGGAAGGCGATGAAGACCGCGTAGGCGATAACCGAGCAGATGATGGCCTTGAGAAGTGACTTGGCCTCGAAGTGCGGCTCACGGTACATGAGGGAGGAGGCAAAGAGCGCGCCGCCGAGGGGGCACTGGAAGATCGCGCCCACGCCGCCCGCGCATCCTGCGATCAGGTAGCCGCGCATCTCTCGCGCGGTGATGCCGAAGCGTCGCGCGACGGCTGAGCCGATACCGCCGCCGAGCGCCGCGATGGGCCCCTCAGGTCCGACGATGCCCCCCCCGGAGATCACCACGACCGCCGCCAGCGCCTTGAGGAGCGGCACGCGAAAATCGAGGAGGCTCTTTTCATGATGAAACGCATGGACGAAGGACTCGGTGCCCTGGCGGATGGTCAGATGCAGCAGCTTGTACAGCACCAGGCCGCAGAGCAGACCTGCGACAGCCGGCGCGAGCAGCCGCTGCCAACTGAACGCCCCGATGCGGTGCATTTCCGTGTGGGGAAAGCGATCCAGGACCAGGCTCGTGCCCAGGGCGAGCAATTCGGCGAGTCCACGCGCTGCCAGCCCCGCGAGCAGTCCCACGAGCACGCTGATCGCCACCGTCCGCAGCAGATCGCGCGTACGCCAGTCCATGCGAAGCGAGATCGGCAGCCGCGTCCTGGCGTTTTCCATTGCCCTCGGTCCGGGACGGTGTGCGGATCGACCGGTGCCGATCCACCCGTCATTCTACCTCGTCCGGCTTGAGCGGCGACGCCTCGACCCCTTCGAACGTCAGCTTGACGGGCGCAATGCCGCCGTCCGCTTCGAAGAACAGGCGCTCGATGCAGACGACGCGATGGTTGCCATCCGTCTCGCCGAGCGGGCGGCGGTGATAGACGATGTACCACTCGTCCTCGCCCGGGCCGCGAATGACGCTGTGATGCCCGGCGCCGGTCGCGATCGCGGGATCCTGCTGCAGAATCACGCCCTCACGTCGCCAGGGACCGTGCACGGAATCGGCGACGGCGTAGGCGACACGGTAGTTCGGCCCGGTCCAGCCGCCTTCGGACCACATGAAGTAATACCTGCCGCGACGAATGAACATGAAGGGGCCTTCGACGTAGCCGCTCGGCGTGATCTCCTTGAGGGTCTCGCCGTCATCGAAGGGGACGATCCCGGTGTAGTCGTCGCGCAGGCGAGCGATGTTGCAGTGCCGCCAGCCGCCATAGATGAGATAATCCGTGCCGTCGGCATCACGGAAGACGAACTGATCGATGGGCTGCGCGCCGTTGTGGAAGCGGCCGATGAGCGGCTCACCGATGTGATCGCGGTACGGTCCCTGCGGCTGATCCGCGACGGCGACACCGATGCCGCCCACCTCGTCGTCCTTCTGTATGTCGTTGGCGGCGAAGAAAAAGTAGAAGCGGCCGTTCCTCTCGACGACGGCCGGCGCCCACATGGCCCGTCGCGCCCAGTTCACTTCGTTCGAGGTGAGCACGCGCTCATGTTTGGTCCACTGCACGAGATCGGGCGAGGCGAAGGCGTCGAAATGCAACTGCGCGTCGTACGGGGCCGAGTAGGTGGGGAAGATCCAGTACGTGT
Organism: uncultured Phycisphaerales bacterium; assembly: GCA_964655955.1. GTDB lineage: Bacteria > Planctomycetota > Phycisphaerae > Phycisphaerales > JAGLTS01 > CAZZPX01. The sequence continues at coordinate 3,130 of CAZZPX010000080.1, forward strand.
CGCCGAAGACGGCCCCTTCCGGATCGGCGTACCAGCCGGAGAAGAGGGGATTGCCCGAAGTGGTCGGCGGCGTCTCTGCCTCGTCCGGGTCACTTTCGTCGCTCTCCGGTTGGCATCGCTCTTGCGACTGCCGCGGGTCGGGTTCGGCCGAGTCAGCATCGGCAGTGCTCGATATGCAGGTCAGGATGAGGGCGAAAGCCAGTGCGAAGCGCATGGGATGCTCTCGTTGCAGGCGCGTGCAGAATCGGGAAGAAGATCCGCCCCTCAGCCAGCGCGCCGCTTCACTGCAGTGTTCTCTCATGCCGCGCGTTCGCGCAGCATGCGTTGCAGGGCCTCGTGAAAGTGCTCGACGGCTTTCTCGGTTTCGCCCTTCTTCTCAGCGATGAGGCCCAGGTAGTAGTGGGTGAAGACCGGATCGGGGTTGAGCAGCAGCACTTCCTCAAGAATCCGCTGGGCCTCGTCGAGTTGATCCTGGTGGTAGAGCACGATGCCCTGCATCAACCTGCCGCGGCGATGATTCGGCTCCCCCTCGAGCAGGTTGCGGACGATCTCTGCCGCCTGCTCGACGCGGTCCGTCGTTACGTACAGGTACGCCAGATCCAGCAGCGCGCCCGCGTGCTCGGAAACGATCTGCAGGGCGGCCTTGAGTTCATTCTCCGCGTCCCCCGGCAGGCCGTTCTTGCGCATGAGTTCCGCCGCGGCGCGGTGCCGCGCAATCTTGTCCTCGGGCCGGCCGCGCTCGAAGGTCTCGGTCTTGAGCCGCTCGTCGAGCTGCGCATCGGTGAGTTCGCCGATCGTGTGCAGAATGTAGGAGCGCAGGACGTGCTCGTAATTGGTCTTGAAGGAGGAGATGACGTGCGCCAGGCGTCCTTCGGCGTCGATGACGACGGTCGTGGGCAACACGATCAGGCCGAGCCCGCCGTACAACTCGCGCTTCAGATCGAGCGCCAACGGCTCGTGCACGCCGGCGCGATCGCGCCACTCTCGGAAGTACTCCGCCTTGGTGGCGTCGGCGGTGGCGAGGATCAACTCGACGTCCTTGCCGACCAGATTGCGCACCACTTCGTAGGCGGTCGCCGCGGCCGACTCGCTGCTCGTCTGTTCAGCCGACATGTACACCAGAACGATCGTGCGTCCCTTGAGTTCCTGGCTGGCGATGGTCTGATTGTCAAGGGTGCGCAAGGTGTAGGGGGGAACCTCCTCGCCGACCTTAACGTTGCGCAGGCTGTCCGCCCGGGCGCTCAAGGTTGAGACCAGGACCAGCGCCGCAGTGAGTGCGAATGTGCTGATGCGATCCATGTGTTCAGCCTCCTTTGAGGGCTGAGCGGGCGCTCCGGGGGACTCACCCGCCGGTCGCGCCGGCGGGTGGGGCATAGTCCAGGGGCTCGACTCGGTTGTATTCGTAGGGCAGGTGGCAGCCGGGAGCGCAGGAGCCGCCGTTCTCCAGCTTGGTGAAGTTGATGGGCAGTTCCCAGCCGCCCGTGCCGAATGGCACCGACTCGCGCACGTGATTCGCCAGGTCGCTGGCGTGGGTTTCGTGGCAGGCGCGGCAGGTGCGTCCCTTGCGGTCGCGGTTCACATGCAGGAAGTGCAGATTCTGTTCGCCGTTGCGGAAGTCGGTCAGCGTTGCCGTCCGCTCGTCGCGCACGATCTCCGGATTGTGGCAACTGAAGCAGAGGGCGTAGCTTTCCTCCGCGAAGGGTGCGTAGAACTCCGGCGGGTATTCCTGCGTGAGCAGGCGGAAGTGGCTGCCGCCGTGAATCTCGTGACAGGCGGCGCAATTGTCCTGCGAGATCGGCCCGTGCAGGCTCGTGCCTTCCTCAATGACCTTCTTGATGTTGCCCAGTACCCGGCCGTCTTCGAGCTTGATCTCACGATCGTGGCACTCGAAGCAGAGTTGCATGGGATTGTTGCTGAGGATGGCGCCGAAGTCGCTGGCGTGGGCGTCGTGGCAATTGAGGCACATGCGATCGGTGACGACCGCGGCGTGCTGCGTCGTCGCCGTGTCCACGATGTGCTTGATCGTCTCGTGGCAGCCCAGGCAGAGCGTCTGCGACTCCTGCTTGAGCAGCATCTCGTGATCGGAGGAGTGGGCGAAGTGGCAGGTCTCGCAGTCGCGGGAAACCGGCTCGTGCACCACGCGCAGGTTCTCCATCTGCAGCTTGGTGGAGACGTGGCAACTGTTGCACAGCTCGACGCCCTGCGCCGCGAGAAGGTTTGGATAGGGCGAGGCGTGCGGGGCGTGACAGGCGGCGCAGGCGCCCGCGGCGACCGGGCCGTGCACCCAGCGCTTGCTGCCGATGACGTCCTCGTGGCACTGCTTGCAGAGGTCGTTGGCGGAGTCGGCCTTGAGCAGCTTGATGTCGTTGCCGCCGAGCGGATCGTGGCCGGCGGTGCAGTCGCCACTCAGCATCGGCTCGTGGGTGACAACGGCGCTCTCGTATCTCATGTCGCTGCAGAAGGTGCA
>CAZZPX010000080.1:5606-9947 GCA_964655955.1 uncultured Phycisphaerales bacterium
GCGGGCTCACCAGCGTGTGGCAGGCGTTGCAGGCGTTTACGTTCACCGGGCCGTGCACCGCGTCGTGCTGCTTGACGTCGGCGTGACAGCCGGCCGTGGCACAGGTCGACGGCTCGACGGCCTGCGTCGGCTTGGCGAGCGGCTGCGGCCCGATCTGGCCGGCTACGAAGGCGGCGCCAAGAACGAAGACGGAGATGATCGCGGCAAGGAGCGGCACACGCGCGGTCATGGTGCACCTCCAGTGGGCGCAGAACTGTCGGGGGCGAACTCGTCGCGGCTGTAGCTCATCGGGGCGTGGCAGCCGGGCGCGCACGAGCCGCCCTCCGGGGTTTGCTTGAATCGTATCGGAAGCATCCACTGAGAACCTTCGAAGGGCACCGCTTCCGCCAGATGTTTTGGCTGATCGCTGCCGTGGATGCTGTGGCAGGCCCGGCAGGTCCGCCCCTTGCGGTCGTCATGCACGTGCACATAGTGCAGGTTGCGGTCGCCGTCGCGGAAATCCGTGAGCGTCGACGTCTCCTCCGTCAGGACGATTTCGCTCGCATGGCAGTCGAAGCAGAGGGCGTAGCTTCCCAACTCGAATGACTGGTAGAACTCTGAGGTGTACTCGCTGCCGAGCAGCCGCCCGAACTGGCTTCCGTGGGCCGTGTGGCAGGGACTGCACTCGCCGGACCGGATTGGGCCGTGCAGAAACTCCTTGTCGCGGAGGACCGGCGTCATGTCGGGCACGAGCCGACCGGTCGTCGTCGTCACCGGCTCGTCGTGGCAGGCCAGGCACAGTTCATCCTCGCGCGCGAGAAGCAGATGATCGGTTCCCGAAGCATGACCGTCGTGGCAGTTCACGCACCCCGCGCCGGTGAAGACGGCGGCATGGGGCACAGCCGCCGACGCCAGCGTCTGGCGCACGTTCTCATGGCAGGAGAAGCACAGTTCGTCGAGGGGCATCTGCAGGGCGTGCGGCGCATCCGAGGTGTGTGGATCGTGGCAGTTCGTGCACGCCTGCTGCGCCGGAGCGTGCACGTGCGGGGCGCGATCGAGCGCCAGGCGCGTCTCCTCGTGGCACATGAAGCAGTGCTCCGCTCCCTCGCCGCCGCGCAAGAGATGATCGAAGTTCGATTCATGCGGCTCGTGGCAGGCGGTGCATTCGCCTGCGGCGTACGGCCCATGCGGATGTTCCCCCTGCGGCATGACGTGGCAGCCCAGGCACAACTCCCGGGTCGAGGCGGCTGTCAGCAGGAACTGGGTCTGCCCAACGTGCGGGTCGTGACACGCGATGCAGCCAGGCGCCTGCAAGGCATCGTGCTGATGCGAGCGCTTGCCGCTCACCGCGTGGCAGTCGGTGCACAACTCGCTGCCCTCCCGCTTGAGTGGATACACATGCCCGCCGACATCCTGTTCATGGCATACGAAGCAGTCGGAGGCATTCACCGCGACATGCGAAAAGGGGGCCGCAGCATAGGACGCGTGGCACTCAGCGGTCATGCAGGAGACGCCTTCCGCCAGCGGACCAATTGGCCGCGGGGCCGGCTCGATCTGCACTGCGGGCGCGGCCTGGGTCTCGACGGCGGGAGGCTGCTCCTCGTCCCCGGGCTTGGACGCGTCATGGCGCTCGCAGCCCAGCACTGGTCCAAGGAGCAGCACACCGGCAAGCGCCGCACACGCAAGCGCCGCTCGTCCGCCGTGAACCGGAATGGAGGAGATTCCGCTCATCTGTCCTGTGAACTCACTTCAATCCGCGTGCCAATCCGCGATGCCGGGAGGGCTCTCTGAGCGGGCCTCTCGCGGCCTTGGCGGGACGTGGCAGGCTGGCGCGCAGCTTCGGCCGGAGAATCGCTCCCGGGCCTGGGAAAGGCGGGCGGGTTGAGGTGCTGCATTGTCGTACCAGGCACGCGCCGCCTCCGATCAGATCACGCCCAGGCCCGCGAGGATGATGAGGACGACCAGCGTTGTGCCGATCGTCATGGCCGCGATGCCGACGGCGACGGCTGCCTTGCGGGTCCACTTCGCGGGAGCGTCGACGCGGTACTCCTCGAGCACGCCCTCCGCCGCCAGGCGCTCGTACTCGGCGGCGCGCTCGTGCTTGAACTCTTCCTCCGGCAGCATGCCGGTGAAGATGACGTCGTCGACGGGGAACTTCTCCGCCCGCAGGTGCGCGTTGAAGAAGTGAATCGTGAAGATGAAGCCGATTGCGAGCAGGGCCTCGTACCCGTGCACGATCGTGGCGACGTTGAACATCCATCCGGGGAGGAACATGGAGAAAAGTTCGGGGAACCAGAGGAGCAGGCCCGATGCGCCGATGATGCCGGTGCCGCCGATTTCCGCCCAGTAGTCGAATTTCTCCCAGTAGGTGAAGCGATCGAAGCGGGGCTTCTTGCCTCCGCGGAAGAACCATCGCGCCATGCCCAGGCAGTCGGTGACGTCCTTGAGCCGCGGGACCATCGAGTTGGGGCCGAGCAGCCAGCCGCGAATGAGCGGGCCCTTGCGCGCCTTGGCGGAGCGATAGATCGAGTAGAAGTGCACAGCGAAGTTGCCGAAAAGCATGATGGCGAAGAAGCGGTGCCAGCTTCCCGCCGCGCCCACGCCGCCGATGAAGTTCATCAGCCCCTGGGCCCAGACCTGGTCGGAAAAGAGCAGGGGGAGTCCGGTGATCGTGAGTCCGAAGAAGGTGATGATCACGAAACCGTGGTTGATGCGGTTGACCAGCGTGAAGCGGCGGATGCCCTTCGTGCCGTAGGTCGGCCGGGGATGCTTGCCGTGCTTGAGGCGCTCGATCAGCGAGCGAAAGAACCAGAGAATCGAGTGCAGGCCGAAGAAACCGAAGGCGCTGCTCATGACGATGATGAAGTACCACCACACGCCGTTGAGGATCGGGTAGCGCTCGCGATCGGTGTAGTCGGCGTGCGGCTCATACATGGCGAAGTTCGCGTTGGCGCCCGGGTGGCAACTCTGGCAGGTGTCGAGCAGATTCGCCTCGTGCACACGCGACAGAGGATCCTCCTCGGGGAGGATGTCGTGGGCGCCGTGGCAGTCGCTGCACCGCGCCGCCCGCGCCGAACCAAGCGCCGTCACCTGCCCGTGATAAGTCATGCGATACGTGTCATAGAAGCTTGCGCGGCCGGGATGCATCTCCGGCTGGTCGTGGCAGAAGCCGCACTCATTTACGATGTCGCGCGTAAAGGCGGGAACGTTGGCGTTGGTGATGGCGTGGCCGGTGTGACAGTCGGTGCAGATGGGGGCCCGCGGATCGCCCTGCGCGAGCAACCGCCCGTGGATGCTGTCGTCATAGATGTCGACGATGCCGACGTGGCAGGAGCCGCAGGTCTCGGCGACATTCTCTCGGCTCAGGCGCGACTGCGGGGCGTGGGTGGCGTGCACCTCGTGCCAGCCGTGGCAGTCGGCGCAGGTCGCGGCGGCGACCAAACCGGCGCCCGCAACGGCGTGGCCGTGCACGCTCTCCAGGTAGGAGGAGACACTGGTGTCGGGTGCGCCCGCGCGGGCGGGCGTATGATGCTTGCTGTGGCAGTCGCCGCACACCTGGATGATGTTGAGTCGATACATCATCGACTCGCGGTTCTCCGGCGGGAGAATCTTGTGCGTGCCGTGACAGGAGGCGCAAGTCGGTGCAAAAGGATCGCCCGCCGCCTGTGCTTCGGCGTGAATACTGCGGGTGAATTCCATCTGCTGCTGGGCGTGGCAACTGGCGCATTGTGCGGGCGGCAGGGTCGCGACATGCGGCAGTTCCACGCCGACGTGGCAGTCGACGCAGGCAAGTCCCGAGTGCACGCCAGTGAGATGATCGGCCGGCAAGTGCAGCCCCGGGCGCTCCGCAGGGGCGTCGGCAAGCGCCGCCTCCGCCTCGGGTGTCGGCGCCAGCATCACGTAGCGATTGCGCGGGGCCGCTGTCGCGATCGCGGGATCGCCGTGGCAGTTGAGGCAGCGGCGGTTGCTTACCTGTGCGTCGGGGGGTGCGACCTGTGCCTGGGCGGCGCCGTTCAGCAGAAGTGCAAGCGCGCCGACCAGGGCCGCTGCTTCGCGCCGCCAGCGTGTCTCTCCAGCATCCCGGCAGGGCGAGTGCTTGATCCTGAGCTGTCCGTGCAGTTGGTGCGTCATTGATCAGCCACCGATGCCGATGAGCCGCGCGCCCATGGCGTAGAAGATGAGGATGAGCAGTAGCGTACCGATTCCGAACGCCAGGAAGCCCATGGGGTGCATGACGCGCTTCCATTGCGACCACTCGTCGCGCACCTTGATCGACTCCAGATCGTTTGTCGCCACCAGCCGATCGTACCAGCGCTTGCGCTCGTGCAGCATCTCCGTCTTGGACATGCGGCCGGAGAAAAT
>CAZZPX010000081.1:0-9924 GCA_964655955.1 uncultured Phycisphaerales bacterium
GCTGCGCGTAGAAGGGGCACACGTCAGCCGCGGTGAGCACGCCGCTGTGATCCATGTCGCCGGGGTTGTTCAGATTCACGATCCAGTGGGCCGTGGTCTGCGAGAAGTTGTCGCTGATCTCGATCGCGATGAGGTCGATGCGCAGCGGGCCGTGCGGCAGGCCGTACTGCGTCCGCTCGAAGAGGCGGCGATCGACCTGTGTGAAGGCGTTGCCGTCATCGATGAGCGCGAAGAGGTCCGTGCCGTCCGGCTGATTGGTGAACAGGTGCACGCCGCTCGCGGTGCCGTCCGTCGATTCGACCTCGAAGGTGTGGAAGGGCAGCGTCAGCAGCGTCACGCCATCGTAGGTCAGCGGCCCCGGCGTCAGCTCAACATCCGGTCCGACACGATCGATGTAGACGGCTCGCTCGAAGTCCGTGTACAGCGCCGGCCCGGATACGCGTTGGCGGAAGCAGCGGGCCGTGATGAAGTTGAGGCCTTCAGGCAGCAGCGAGGCATCGATGTCCTGGCGGTACTCGCCGTCGCCGCCGGTCGCCAGCGGACTGCGCTTGCTGACGAACTCCTGGAAGGCGTACACGACGGGGTTGGCGGGATCGGTGGCGACGAAGCCTCCGCCCGTGACGTCGACGCCGCCGTTGACGCGCAGAAGCGCGTTGTCACCGCCTGCCGCGATGTCCTGGCCGTGGCCATCGGGGAGGAAGACGGGCACCGTCTGGAGGACGACGGTGAACTCGTCCGCGGCAACGACATCGATCTCGCTCAGCCGCGCCCGCACGACTTCCGCCAGGGTGGGATTCGAGCCGGGATCCTCGGCGGGGAGCGTGCCGCTCTTGCCTTCGAGCGTGATTTCCCCCTGCGGCGTCGCCGGGCCGTAGGTGACGTAGCCGCTGTTGTGCTTGTTGCCGCCGGTGCTGTTGCGCGGGACGGTGATCTGCACCTGGCCGCCGCCACCCACGACGAGCACATCCGGCAGGTCGTCCGCAGGGTCAAAGTCACCGTCCCGGGCATGGCCGGTGAGTTCGACCAGCTTCGTGCCGGCAGCGAAGTTCGTCTGCACGTTAACCGTGTCGAAGCCGTCGCTGTTGTTGCCGGAGAGGCCGACGAGAAGGGCGTTGTCCCGCTCGTAGACGTAGGTGAACTGATCGATCCAGCGTTCGTAGAAGTAGCCCCGGCCGTGCGAGTCAGCGATGTCGATGAGCGTGGTGAGCGTCTCCCCGAAGGCGCCGCCGAGCGCATCGCCGCGCCCCGGCTTGGGGAAGTCGCCCGCCGGCCCGTACTGCTCGCCGTGGATGTAGACGATCGAGCGCCCCGGCAACAGTAGCGTATAGGCGTAGGCGACGTTGTCGAGCTGCGCCCCGCCGTTGTCGTGCGACTGCACGAACTTCACACCCGCCGAGCCGTTCACGTAGGTGTCGTCGCCCACGTCGATCGAACGCCCCTTGATGTCATGCCAACTGTTGATGCTGTTGATGAAGGTCAGGTTGTCCCGCAGCGCGAAGAAGAGCGCAAAGTCAAGCACGTCCCGGTTGGAATGGTCGTTCTTGCGGATGTAGGGCAGCAGTGCGGCGTGGCTGCCGTCGAGCACTTCGCCGAAGCTGAGCGGCGTCACGCGCTCGCCATTGAGCGCGAGCCGGCCCGTTGCGTGCACGGCGTCGTCCCAGAAGTTGTCGAAGAACCACGTGGGAACGTGCTTGGCAGCGTCGAGACGATAGCCGTCGAAGCCCGCGACCTCCGTCAGCCATTGCCCGTAGCGCAGGAGCAGCCCCGTGCCGTTCTCGAGTACCGGATCGCCCGCCGGCGGCACATCTGGATTGAAGGGATAGCGCGTATAGGTGTTGCCGGTGACGGGGTTCGTGTAGATCTCGCCCGGCAGATCGCGATCGGGATACAGAGCCGCGTTCGACGGATCAGGCAGGTTGGCGATGCGCCCGTTCCAACTCGAGCTTCCCGGCGGAATGTTGTCCGGATCGCTCGCGTCGACCGGATGGCGGATGAGCTGGATGTTCGTCTCCTGGGCGATGTCGATCAGCCCCGCCACGCGCTCCTCGAGCACGCCGCTCGCCCAGTAGTCGTGAAAGTCGCCGAACGGCAGACCGGGCCACTCGAGCACAAAGCCCGGATAGCCGCCTGACTCGGGAAAGCCCGGCGTGTAAAGATCCGCGAAGCCGTTGTGATTGAGGATCGTGTCGGCATAGACGAAGAGCCCCCCGCGCTCGGCAAGAGCGGTGAAGGCGCTCGCGTACTGCCGCGTGCCGTAACGCGTGGAGCCGTCCGGCGAGCCGAGATCGAAACGATCATACACGTCGTAGCCGATCGATCCGCCCGCGAACTCCGCCTGGCCCGGGGGCGGCACCCACAGCTCGTCATAGCCGATCGCCCACACGTCCACCGTCCGATGCTCGAGCACGCTCCACGGCGTCTCGAAGATCTGCAGCATCGTCGACGTGTCGGACTGAGCGAACCCGGCACCAGTGAGCGTCGCAAGCGCGAGGGCCGCGAGGAAACACCGGGAATTCTGGGGCATGTTCCACATCACTCGCTTCATCGGTCGCGTCTCGGAAGTTCTGTACATCACTCCTCCGGCCATGGAGATTGCGGACTGGTCGAGCGTGGAGGACCGGTATGCAGGAACAAAGGGCCGGGCGAATGTTGATCCGCCCGGCCCGAGGAGAGTCAGGTGCACGCATGCGAACAGAACAGGCTCAGCGCCGCCGGCGCAGAGTCAGGCCCGCAAGGCCGAGGAGGAGTGCCGTACCGGGCGCGGGAATGACGAGGAACTGATCGCCGTCAAACAGATGAGCGTCGAAGAGCGGTTCGCCGCCGACGCCGCCGGGCCCGCCGAGATTCTCGACGCCGCCCAGTCCGGGCAGGAACTGGTTGCTCAGATAGTCGCCGCCGCCGTTGGTGATGAAGGGCAGCAGTTTGATGTCGCTGATGCCGTCCCAGCCCAGGAAGTCGACGGAGAAGAGGAACTCGAAGCCGGTGCTGGCGCTCATGGGATCACCAAGCTCGCCGGGCGGATTCCCCCAGTCGTAGCCCCAAACGCCCTCGGTGTTGGTGTTGTTGAAGGCATGGGTGATGTCGCCACCATTGGTCGCGCCGCCGTCGCGCAAGTAGGTCTGGGTGACGCCGACACTGTTGACGCTGTTGGCGCCGAGGTAGACGTCGCGGTTGGGGTCGCTCGGGTCGTTGGGGACGGTCATGTCGATGATGTTGGTCCAGTAGGTGGATCCGTCCGTGTTGATCTCGATGGCGAAGTCGGGGTTGAAGCCGGGATCGAGGATGCTGGGTCCGCCGGGCGGTGGCACGACGGGGAAGTCGCCGTTGACGTCGCCGCCCCAGTCATCGACGCGGGCGCCGCCGAACTCGCCCAGCAGGCCGTAGCCGTCGCCAAGCACTTCCGCCAGGGCGCCTCCCGGCTTGCTGTCGATGAAGATGACGAAGCCATTGCCGCCCGCCTCGAGGTTGCCGGTGACGGCAAGTTCGAGCCCGGCGACGCCAAGATTGGCGTAGGCGACGCTCAACTCGCTGAGGTTGTCGCCGAAGCCGGTGGGCGTGTCCTGCACGCCGAGAATGTTGCCGTACTCACCGAATCCGACGAGGCCGTCGACGACGGCGGCGGACGCAGCGCCAGCCGCTGACAGAAGAGCGATCGCACACAGGTGCAGTTTCATGGGAGCTTCCCTCCTTACACGGGATGTCGAACAGGGGCAAACGGTTGCAGACAGTGGTACCGGGGAGAAACCCTCAGCAGCCCGTGCATCCGGGCCAGGTCGGTCGGCCTCCCCGCGCGTTCACAGGGGTCTGCCTCGGGTTCACTAAACTGTTTTACCAACTCGGTTCAGATTACCGCCTCCAGGCCGGCAGGCAAGGACTTTTGGGGGAATCCCGGAGCGAAACGCGCAAAACTTGCCCTTCCGACCGGTTAGCGGGCCCCCGCAACGGCGGGAGACACGCCGGGGGCCTGAAAATCCGGCCTTCCCGCTACCGTTTGGTCGGAGATGTGCTAAAGTGTTTTACTAGGCCGCCAGACGCGGTTCATCCCCTCCCAGACCGGTTCAGGTGCAGCCGCATCCCCGCCGGGTCGATCTTCAACCGGAGCAGCCATGGCCAAGGCACGCGCCTCAATCCGCGACGTCGCCCGTGAATCCGGAGTGAGTCTGACCACCGTCTCGCTGGTCCTCAACAAGGGCGATGCCCGTATCTCCGATGTCACCCGCCAGCGGGTCCTCGACGCCATCGAACGGCTGCAGTACCGCCCCTCGCGCCTGGCCCGCGGCCTCCCCAACAACCGGGCCCACACCCTCGCCGTGCTCCTTCCCGACCTGTCGCACGCCTTCGCCGACCCCTACTTCGGTGAAATCATCTCCGGCATCTACGATCACGCAGCCGACCGTGACTACCGCCTCATGCTGCAGGTGGCCCGCCGCGACTTCGTGCGGCAGAAGCTCTACGACGTGCTGATCGAGGAGTGCTCCGTTGACGGGATCCTCTTCCTGGGCGCCACGGAGAAGCACCGCTTCCTCGCCGAGATCGACGGCACGGACAAGCCGCTCCTCGTGGTCAACAACCACTTCCCGCAGTGGAAGCTGCGGACCGTCCTCTGCGACTACCCCGAGGCGGGCCGCCTCGCCGCCGACCACCTGGCGGCGCTTGGCCACACGCGCGTCGGCCACATCAGCGGTCCCTCCGCTGAGGTCTACACCGCTGCCCAGGTGACGGGAGCATTTGTCGACCGCCTGGCGGAGCACGGCATCGAGCTACCCGATCGACTCATCGTCGACGGCCAGTTCCAGAGCGAACGCGGCGAACAGGCGGCGCATGAACTGCTGATTCGCGAACCGGATCTGACGGCGATCTTCTGCGGCAACGACAAGATGGCGTTGGGCGCCTGCCACGCCTGTCGCCGCATGGGGCGCCGACCCGGCGAAGACATCGCCATCGTCGGCTGCGACAACATTCCCGCCGCCCAGATGGCCGATCCACCCCTCACCACGATCCACATGAACTTCTATCAGCTCGGCATCCTCGCCTGCAAGACGATGATCGACCTGGTCGACGACGCCCAGCGCCGCGAGCGCGAGGCGCGCAATGGCAACGGCAACGGCGCAGCAGGCGCCCACGGGGCGTTGAACGATGACCTCGACGATCTCGGCGCCGACGACTTGTGTCCCCGCCTGCCGGTGTCGCTGATCGTGAGAGACAGTTGCTGCAAGGCGGAAATGACGAAATCCGAGTGACAGGTGGCGGTGCGAGCATCACACTCGACATTCGGCATTTGTCACCCGAATCCTCCCCATGAACATGAACACTCCGCACCGATCGGTCCGTATCGCCACGCTGCTCGCGGTCGTGCTGCTCCTTCTGCCCCGCCTTGCCGGAGCGCAGCAAATGGATACGCTGGGACCGCTGCCCGAGGACGGCGAGTGGCGCCTCGCGGGCACCTTCAACAACTGGCACACCGATGACGACGACTATCGCCTCACACTGCAGCCGGACGGCACACTGACGCTGCAGCGCTCGTTTCCCCTCGGCGAGCACCAGTTCAAGTTCGTGCGCGGCGGGAACTGGCACGGGGTACACGCCGGCTGCCGCGGCGATGACTTACATGCGCTCGAGCAACCCGGCAACAACATCCCGCTGCATGTCGAACACAGCGCCCCGCTGCTGATCGTCATCGACCCGGCGAAGCGCACCTGGCGCATGGACGTGGCGGCGGGAGACTCGGCCGTGCCCATCGTGCGCATCGAATCGCCCGCTCTTGCAGGCCGTCCCGTCCTGCTGGACCTCTCCCGTTCGCTTGCGCGCGACGGGCAGCAGATCCTCGACAGCCGCGTGGCCGGTCCCGCGCACGTCACGGTCAAGCGCGGCGAATCACCCCTGCGCTGGAGCGTGCAGGGGCCGCACGCCGAGACGGTGGAGTTACGGGTCGCGGTGTCGGACGGCGACTGGTCCGACCCGCAGCCGTATCGCCTCGCGCTCGCCGCCTCGTACCAGCTCAACCTCGACCACTCGGGCGAAATGCTGGCGCTGCAGCCGACCCCTTTCGGCACGCACGCCGGCGTCACCGATCCGCTCGCGGCCGGCACGCGCATGCTGATCGTGCGCGATCAGAACTTCCGCAAGCTGGCGATGCAGCCATTCGAAGCGCATGCCGGTGAGCAATTCGCCGTGCACTACCACCCGAAGCTGCAGCGGATCGAAGTGGTGCCCGGCTCGTTCGCGACGGATGTCGATGCGCAGATGCGCCTGGAGATCCGCGAGTTGAGCCAGCCGCCCGTGCACGACCCGCGGCGGTGGGATCACCTGCGGACGATCGCCGCGCAGCCGCCCCTCGCCGACGTGTACATCTTCACCGCCTGCGAAGGGCAGCGCCCGATGCTGCGACTGCCGGGAACGCAGGGCGCAGGGGCGGCGCACGTGCCGATGCAGCCGGAGCGGACCGAACGCGGCGTGCGCTGGCATGCCCGCGTGCTCTTCGATTCACCTACGCCGACCTATGACACGGTGGTCATGCACTCGGATGGAAGCGAGACCTCCGCGCGGCATCAGGCTCGACTCGAGCCGCTTGTGGAGACGCCTGACTGGGCGAAGGGCGCGACGTGGTACCAGGTCTTCCCCGAGCGCTTCGACAACGGCGATTCTGAGAATGATCCTCGCGGCATTGGGACATACCTGAAGGAGTGGCGCAGCGACTTCTATCAGGTATCGCCGCACGAATTCGAGGCCTGGCAGGCGCGCGTGCGCTGGGCCGGCGATGACCCCGACCGCTGGGATCGCGCCAAGGTTGGCGTCGGACCCGCGGACGGCCCGGGACGCAATCGTCTCTACAACGTGATCTGGGATCGGCGTTATGGCGGCGATCTGCAGGGCGTCATCAACCGTCTCGACCATCTCGAGTCACTCGGCGTCGATGCGATCTACCTCAACCCTGTCTTCGAAGCCGCGTCGATGCACAAGTACGACACGACCGACTATCGTCACATCGACGACGCCTTCGGGCCGATCGATCGCGCCCTCGACGACGAGGTGCTCCCGCGGGAAACGCTCGATCCCGACACCTGGGGCTTCACCGCCGCGGACCGATTCTTCGTCGGGACGTTTCTTCCGGCCTGCAGGGAGCGCGGCATCCGCGTCATCATCGACGGCGTGTTCAACCACGTCGGCCGCGAGTTCTGGGCGTTTCAACACGTGCGCGAGCACGGCACCGACTCGCCCTACGCCGACTGGTTCAAGGGCGCCGAGTTCAACGCCGACGGCGAACTCATCGCCTGGGCGGCATGGGACGGGCCGAGCGGCTGGCTTCCGGATTTCAAGCAGACCGCTGAGGGCGATCTCGTCGCGCCCGTAAAGCAGCACATCTTCGACATCACCGCCCGCTGGCTCGATCCGAATGGCGACGGCGATCCGAGCGACGGCGTCGACGGCTGGCGCCTCGACGTTCCCGAGATGATCGGCGACCAGTTCTGGATCGACTGGACCACCCATGTCAAGTCGATCAATCCCGACGCCTACATCGTCGCTGAGATCTGGTACGACGCCTCCCGCTGGCTGGGCGGCGACATGTACGACGCGCAGATGCACTATCCCTTCGGCAGCGCCGTCGTCGAATGGATCGGCGTCAAGCCCGGCATGACGACCGACGAACTCTACCTCCGCCTCGACAGCGCCTTCGGCAACGATGCCCCTGCCACGCAGCTTGTCCAGCAGAACCTCTTCGATTCGCATGACACCGACCGTCTCGTCAGCCAACTCTTCAATCCCGGCCGCGCCTTCGATGCCGCGAATCGTCCCCAGGACAATGGACCGAACTACAGGGCGACGCGGCCGCCCGACAAGTGCTTCCGCCTGGCCCGCCTCGCCGTCGCCTTCCAGGCGACCTACCTCGGCGCCCCGATGATCTGGCAGGGCGATGAACTCGGTATGTGGGGTGCTGACGACCCCGCGAATCGTAAGCCGCTCACCTGGCCCGGTTACATGCCCTTCGAGTCGGATGCCGAGCAGTTCCTCCAGGACCACCTGGCGCACTACCAGCACTGGTTCGACCTGCGCGAGCGGCACGCCGCGCTGCGTTACGGCTCGGTGACGCACCTGCAGACCGGCTCGCCGCGCGTCGCGGCGTTCCTGCGCCGACTGAATGATGAGACGCTCCTCGTGGTGCTGAACGCGACGGACGAGCCCTACCCGGTGGACCCCGCCATACTGCCCGATCCAGGGGCCGCGTTGCAGGCGTTGCTCGTGCAGTCGCAGGACGAGCACCGCCTCGCCCCCTACCATGCTGGCGTCTGGCGCGTCGTCAGCGAGTGAGAGCGGCTGCGCCCCTGCCCCGCTCCGGGAACCGAGGTCCAAATGCACAACCTGCGCACGCTCAGCCTGATCCTTGCCTGCCTCACCGTCATCACGGGCGGTCTGCTCGTCGGCACGGCGGCAGTCGGCGGCTTCAGCGATGCCCGCCCCACGCTCGACGACTATCTCCGCTCACGCGAAGTGGCGGACGGACAGCGCCTCGTCCTCGACGTCGCAGTCCAGCAGTTCGAGCCCGGCGAAGCGCCTGGTCCGACCGTCTACCTCGTCGCGGCTGTGCATGTGGGCGAGCAGGCCTATTACGATCGCCTTC
Organism: uncultured Phycisphaerales bacterium; assembly: GCA_964655955.1. Lineage (GTDB taxonomy): Bacteria > Planctomycetota > Phycisphaerae > Phycisphaerales > JAGLTS01 > CAZZPX01. Next base: position 8,618 of record CAZZPX010000081.1, read on the forward strand.
AGGCCTTTCTCGACACCTGCGACCTGGTCCTCTTCGAGGGCGTCGGCCCCTACGGCACAAGCGCCTGGCAACCGGACGGCGACACGGAGCGACTCGAACTCACGCAGATGCGCCTGCGTTCGCTTGCCGCCGCCGTCTACGGCTATTGGAAGGAACACGGCGAAGCGCCTGCGACGTTGGACGCACTCGCGACTTCGGGAAGTGCCGATGACGCCTTTCTCCTTTCGCGCCTGCGTGCGGACGGCTGGGGAAACGCGATGATCTACGCTCCGCCCAGCAGTGACGGGAAGGACAAGGGCGTCATCATGAGTTTCGGCGCGGACGGCGAGCCGGGAGGCGAAGGCCTCGCCGCCGACGTGCGTTTCGCCGATCTGCCGCCGCTCACCGCCAGCGAGAAGGGCACGGCCCAGGGCATCCAGACCAAGCTCGCTCGCGCCCTTGGTCTGCAGTTCCAACTGGACGCCATCGACTACGATCGCGCTCACTTCCAGCGCACCGACATGTCCATGGACGAACTGGAACGGGCGCTGAGGGCTCGCGGCATCGAAAGCAACGACCTCTTCGGCATGCTGCAGGGCTCCAGCCCGCTGGTGAAGATCGCGGATCTCGCTTTGACGCTGCTGCGCATGAGCAGCACGATGCAGCACACGGTGCGGGCGGTGCTCATCAAGGTCGTCGCCATCAGCGACGAAGTGATGGAGTCTGCCGGCGGTGACCAGGCGGGAATGATGCGCGTGCTCATCGAGGATCGAAATCGCCATGTGCTGGAGTTGCTCGCTGAAGCGCTCGAACACTCGGATGCGAAGCGCATCGCGGTCGTCTACGGCGCAGGGCACTTGCCCGACCTGGCGCACCGCCTGGAGCGCGAGTTTGGCTATGAGCCGGGCGAGACGCAGTGGTTCACCGCTTTCGGCGCCGACCTCAGCAGGACGGGCATGACCGCGGAGCAACTCGATGCGCTGATGGACCAGGCGCTCGAGCAGATCAAGTCACAGCGGTAAGTGCTGCTGCGGGCGCACGACATTCGTCTGTTATGGGCTGCGCCAGGAAAGAGCGAGCATCGCTTGCGGCGTTCTGAGCCAAGACTCAAAACCGCTTGTGCACCGGCCTGCCCTGCGGCATCTTGAAACCGAGAATCGCCCGCGCCAGCGCCACATCCGCAGGCACCGTGATCTTGATGTTGCGTGGATCGCCCTCGACAACGTACACGGGTACAGCCGGATCCCTCAGGCGCTCGACAAGCGATGCGTCGTCAGTGCTCGTCAGATCGTTCTGCGCGTATGCCCGTCGCAGCACCTGCGCCTCGT
>CAZZPX010000082.1:0-9776 GCA_964655955.1 uncultured Phycisphaerales bacterium
ATCTCAAAGGCAGAAGCACTTTCACTCACAGAGAATGCTCGCGAGGTCTCGGCTGTGAGACGAGACCCCGAAGTTTTCCGCACTTGACTCTCCTGTGAGGAGGAGAGGCGGGTGCGTCACATTCTCGCGGTGACCCAACTGTTCACTTGTCAAAGAGGCCCGGCCGGGTCGATACGACACCTGCCGGTGACTGGCTCCGTCACCGAAGCGAGGGACCATTGTGGGCAGCTTGGCCGGCGGTGTCAAGCCAGCGAGGAGTTTTCGGGCGCACTTTTTTGCGGCAACCTGAGCGCGATCTTTGTAGAGGCCGGGGTGGCCGCAGCGGCGAGTGGGTTCGCAGCCGGGGCATCTGGTGTCGCAAGTGCCGTGGGGCCAACACGTAGCGCGCCGAGCCAGGCAGTGCTGAGGCAGCGGAGGAAATTCCGGGGGGCCGCGGAGCGCGAGGCGGACCGGCAGGACAGGGCCAGTCTCCGCGATGGACGCGGGCCGGTACGGGTCAGAACGCCGACCTAGGCGCAAGCGGCTGGCGGCATCGGCCCTCAGCGAGTCCACAGTCGATCCACATCGCCGGAGGTCGAGTCGTGTTATAGGACCTATTGTGTCCTAAAAAAGCGCGTTCTATCCTCTCATTTCGGTTTGCCTTGCGCTTGCGCCGTAGTAGCTTATAGTCAGAGGGAAGGACTCAGAATCGAGGGCGACAGGGACGGTGCGACCGGTCAATCCGGGCACGACCGGGATCAAGTCCGCGGTTGCCTTCGCAGTGTGCAATTTGTTGTCGCCAGTCGGCCTGCGGCGCCGGCGTGGCGATGTCACAGGGATCGGCGTTCTGGCCGACGATCCTTGGATCAGCCGCACACATGCGCCCCGACGGGCGAGAAACACAGGAGGAAACACATGCTCAAGAAACACGTCTTGGTGGCGGCGGCTGCGTCGATGCTGGCCGCCTCGGGAGCGATGGCGCAGTTGATGGTGCCAGACAGCGGGAGCGGCGATCGCATCATGCTGTTCGACGCATTCGACGGCAGCATCATCGACCTGAACTGGCTGACGGACATCGGCGCTGTGGGCTGGGAGTTCTCGACGCCCAAGGAAGCCGTCATGGTCAACGGCGAACTCTGGGTGGCCGATCAGCTCGAGGACGCGGTTCACCGCTTCGACAGCGGGCTGAACTTCATCGGTTCGATCACCGGCGACGGCGTCAACAACATGGACAACATCCGCAGCCTGGGCACTGATGGCTCCACGGTGTGGGTGACGAATTCGGCTGGGTTCTTCGACGACGCGGTGATTTCGTACGACACGAACGGCAACTTCCTGGACTACTTCCCGGTGAACACAACCAGCATCTTTGATGCAGAGCCGTTCATGGGTGACCTGTTGGTGACCGATGCGAGCAACGATCTGGTGAGCCGGTGGGGGACGGACGGGACGTTCATGGGCAACTTCGCCACCGGGCAGGATTTCCCGGAGCAGTTGGTTGTGCTGCCTGACAACAGCGTTCTGCTGGCTGCGGCGATCGGCGCCGAGGCCGTCTGGCACTTCAACGCCGACGGCACTGTCCGTGAGTACATCGACGTGACAGGTCTGGGAACGACGCTGCGCGGTGTCTACCTGCTGGGCAACGGCAACTACTTCCTGTCGACGGGAGCCGGGATCTATGTGGCCTCGGACAACGGTGGCGGCTACGACTTCACGCTGATCACCGATGAGCCGAGCGGCCAGTACGTGACGGTGATTCCAGCCCCGGGGACGGTAGCGATGCTGGGCCTGGCGGGCCTGCTCGCACGCCGACGCCGCTGAGGGGTCACCTGAGCTGAACTGAATTCACAGGAGCCAGTTGAGACGCCGGCCCGTTACGGGTCGGCGTTTTCTCATTGCACTCCGGTCGAACAACTGGCCTGCATCCGTCCGAGGTCAGCGGCGGAGGCGATGCCTGAAAGCATCGCGGATCACCTGATGCGGCGAGCTTTGCGGGCTTCGTCGTCGGAGACGGCGAGAACGGCGACGAGAAGCATGTCGGGCTTGAGTCGGCTCAGCTCGCGGGCGGCGGCGCGGAGCGTGGCACCGGTGGTGCAGACATCATCGACGAGCACCAGGTCCCAGCCGCTCAGGGAGAGCGCGGCGTGCGCACCGCCGACGGCGTGTGGGCGGGCGCGTCGGAGGGCAGTCAAGGCGCCTGCGCCGTGGGAGGCTCGCAGGTGAAAGGCCTGTGCGACGTTCCCGGTTCGCCCGGAGGGGGAGACGGCGCGCTGGCTGGGACGGTGGGCGCGGTCGAGGTAGCGCACGACCGGAGAGTCCAAGACATGGGCGGCTCCCGAGGCGATCTCACCGGCGTGGTCGATGCCTCGTGCAACACGTCGGCGCCAGGTCGTCGGCATCGGCGTCAGGACGGTGCGCTGCGGGTCGAGCCCGGCGTCGAGCAGCCTGCGGCCGAGCAGCGCGCCGAGCTGATGGGCGAGGGTGACGTAGCGCGTAAACTTGACCTGGTGGATCCAGTCGACGAGCGGCGGCTCGTAGGAGGCGAGGCGCAGGAACTGGTCCCAGGGGAAGCGGGAGCCGCGGCAGTGGGCGCAGCCGCGATCGTCGAGTTCGTGCGGACCGATGTGCACGCCGCAGCGATCGCAGTACGTGTCGAAGGGATCCGGCTGCCAGTCGAGTTGCTCGATCTGGACGTGGAAAGGTGGTGAAGTGTGCGGCAGGATGGTCTGCTCGACGGGCAGGGCGAGGTGCGCGAGGCGACGGAGAGGAGCGCGAAGGGGAGTTGTCACAGGGGAGATGCGCACGGTAGGGACGAATCGACGTCAGTCGCCGGCGAGCGGAGCGCGCTTGCCAAGCAGCGTAAGAATGTGCTGGTATTCGCTCGTCGCGGCGCCGTCGGGCGAGGTGGTTTCGGCGACGACTTGCTGCAGTATGGCGGCGAGCCTTTTCTTGACGACCTGGAGCGCGGCGGAGACATCCGCAGCGGAGGGGTAGTCGTACTGCGCGGCGAGTTGGGCGAGCGGGGGTGAGTCGGCGGGCCGGGTGGCGGGACGAACCACGCGCGCCTCGAAGACCCGCCAATGGCTGAGCTTGCCGATCTCGCGGAAGTGCGCCTCGGTTCGGCGGAGCGCCTCCTGCATCAGCGCCAGGGCCCAGCGACGATCGAAAGCCTCCTCCTGATTGCTGGCGGTGTCGCGCGAGAGCAGCCGCTCCTCGCGCTCGATGGCGTCGAGCGAGACGAGCCTGGCATCAACCGGCCGGCGCTCGGTCCGGTGCGCGTCAATCAGATAGCGGCGCAGCGCGGTGCGAATCAGGTCGCGGAGGCGGCCGAGATCCTGATCTGCACCCTCGAAGAGGCGGCGAGTGACGACGACATCGCTGAAGAAGGCCTGCGTGAGGTCGGCCGCCTCTTCCTCAGACTTGCCGAAGCGGCGGATGTAGGCGAAGACGGGCGGCCAGTAGATGCGGGCGAGCATGTCGAAGGACTCACGGCGATGCGCTTCGGAGTCAGCGTGCAGCCCTTCGAGGAGGGTCCACGACGTGGTCTGAAACGCATGTTGAACTCCCGCCCGTCCCTTCATAGCCCCAACTCCTGCACACAAGGAAGTTGAAGCATACACCGAAATGGGTGATCGTGGCAAAGGAAGATTGCGGCCTATGTCGGGGGCGATTCTTCGTACTCTGCTCAAGGAGGAGGCATTCCGCTCCTCACCGGAGGCGCTGCCGTGGACGAACAGATGCAGGGCGAGCCGCACTGGGCGGATGAACTGGACGTGGAGTCGGCGTCGCGGATCGTCGAGGCGCTGGAGGAAGGGCTGGCGATGGAAAATGAAGAGGGCGAGGCGGGCGGGGAACCGGGGTTGTTTCCGGGTTATCGGGTGGACCGTCCGATCGGCGAGGGCGGGGCGGGCATGGTGTACCGGGCATTTCGGGAGGGGTCGGATCGGCCGGTCGCCATCAAACAGCTTCGCACGCGTTTCCGACGCGGGGCGAAGACGGAGCGAGCGTGGCGGGAGCTTCAGGTGCTGTCGCAGTTGCGCCTGCCCGCCGTGCCGGCGGTGCTGGATTACGGCGTGGCGGAGGGTCGGCTGTACGTGGTGACGGAGTTCGTGAAGGGGCTGAATCTGGACGAGCACTGCGAGGAAGGGTCGCTGGACGTGCGGAGTCGGGTGGAGCTATTGGCGCGGACGGCGGAGGCGGTGCAGAGCCTGCACGAGCACGGCGTGATCCATCGCGACCTGAAGCCGAGCAACATCCTGATCAACCCGCACGGCCAGCCGATGATCATCGATCTTGGAGTGGCGTCACTGCTGACGGACGATGTGACGGAGACGCTGGTGGACGAAGGCGTGCCGATCGGCAGTCCAGCTTTCATGTCGCCGGAACAGGCCTCGGGTCGGCGCGACTCGATCTCCACGCGCAGCGACGTGTACGGTCTGGGTGCGACGGCGTATGTGGTGCTGACGGGCGAACCGCCGCACGAGATGGCGGAGACGATCGCCGAGTCAGTGCGACGGGTGTCGCAGGACCCGGCGCGTGATCCCCGCGTGATCTGGCGCAGCCTGCCGAGCGATCTGGCGGCAGTGCTGAGCAAGGCGGTGGCGCACGAGCCGGGCGGGCGCTATGCGACGGCGCAGGCGTTCGCGGACGATCTGCGACGCTGGCTGCGCGGCGAGGCGGTGCTGGCGAAAGGCCGCAGCGCCTGGGCGCGGGCGACGGCGTGGGCGGGTCGGCACCCGCTGCTCGTGACGACGGCGCTAAGCCTGGGGATCGCGGCGACGCTGATCGGCAGTTCATTCGTCACACGCTGGTGGCTGCGCCGGGTTCCGGTGCACGCGGTCATATCGCCGGATGGTTCAACTGTGGGCATCTACAGCGCATCGGGAGAACTGCTGCGCGAGTGGGATGCGCACGTGGAAGGTCGGATCATCTTCGCGGACATCTTGCGTCGACCGCGTGAACTGGGCGGCGGCCGGGTGCTGCTGTTGGGCCTGCAGGAAGATCGAACGAGCAGCGAGGAGTTCGGTCACCTGGTCTGCTACCACGTGAGCGAGTTGCAGACACCGGCGTGGTCGAGCGTGGGGACGATTCACTTGCCGCCGATGCTGCTGCCGGCGCTGGAGGGGACGACGCAGGAGGCCTATCTCTTGCGAGCCGTGTTTCTCGAAGAGATCTTCCCGGAGCGGCCCGGCCCGGAGATCGTGGCGGTGCATCAACACACGCCATATACGCCATCCGTGATTCGCGTGTACGACTTGGCGGGGGCGGTGCTGTACGAAGTATGGAACGACGGGCACATCAGCGACGTGCACTGGGTGCCGGGGCCGCGACTGCTGGTAGCGGTGGGAAAGAACAGCGACGGGCGGTGGGACGAGCGCGGCGCCGAGCCGCAGGGAGCCGTGTATCCCACGGTGGTGTTTGCGGTGCAGCCGCAGATCAGCGGCGAACCGCAGGTGCTTTGCTGGCCCGGATTCGAGGGAACAACGCAGGCGGCGTGGTACTGGTGCCTGTGGCCGCCGGAGATTTCGGCGTTTCTGGCGGGCGGCGGGCACGAATTCGTCGAGGCGCCGAACCGCCAGTACGATCCGCGCAATACGGTTCAGTTCTCGATCACGACGACCACGAAGTCGTATGCGGGATACAACTGGATTCTGGATGCAGCCGGCGACGTGGTCGCCGAGTACGAAACGGCCGCTTGGGCGCAGGAGGCTGCCCTGCCGCCAATCGACGCACTCGAGCTGCGCGAGTTGCCGCCGCGCACGAAACCGCGCGAGTGACGATGGACGAGGTCGGAGCGCGCGCCTTCAGAAGGTATAGAGGACTCCGGCGTAGAGCATCAGGCTGTCGGAGCCGGGGTTGCGGATGTCGCCGCGTCGCCCGGCGTTGGAGACGTGATACCAGCGGACGCCGGTGCTGAGATGCGTGCGGTGCGTGAGGCGCCAGAGCATGCCCATGCCGAGTTGAGGGGTGAAGTTCCAGTCCGTCCCGGTCACGGGAAAGTCCTCGGTGGTGAAGAAGACGCCCGCGCCGCCATCGACGTAGAGGTCCAAGTCATCCTTTTCGAGAAGTCGCGAGCGGAAGATCAGTTCGACGGAGGACGCGGCGCTGTTATTCGTGCCGTTGTCGCCGTCCACGCCGCCGAGCGCGAGTTCGAGATTGACCGTGTGATTCTCGAGGAAGCAGTAGCCGACGCCGAAGTGCGCGAGATAGATCGAGCCGTCGTCCAGAGAGAACGCGGCGGAGGCGTGAGGGTGAAGCGACCAGTTACCTTGTGAGAAGGGGGAGCGCTTCACGGCAGGAACCGCCTGGTCGGGATCCTCCAGCGCCGGCGCGGCCTCCTGGGCGCCTGTTTCGGTCGGCTGGTCGGCGAAGGCCCAGATGAGAGGTGAAACGGGCGGCTCGGGGCGTGCTGAGGCGCGTCGTGTGGAGGCGATCGTGGCGGTGAGCGCTGAGGCGCCGGCCTGCGCGTCGCTGAACGCTGCGCCGGGCGGCATTGCGGCGGCGGTGGCGGCGGCGGCGGGAAGCAAGAAAAGCACGAGAAGTGAAACGCACGCAATCCGAGGGTGATGGTGTCGCATGTGTGTGGGTGCCCGTTTCAGGAGAGAATACCGCCGGCCGGAATTGCGGCTCAGTAAAGCATTGGCCTGCTGTCGCGTCAATCGACGCGACGACCCTGCCGACGCGCGGCGCTCTTTGTCCGGCGCGGACGGAATGCGCTGGCGGCAAACGAGTCCTCCCGGGTAGACTGCGCCGCAGAGGAGGTCATGATGAAGGAGTGGCTTGTGATGTCGGTGGTACTCGTGCTGGCAGCGCTGCTCGCCCTGCACCTGACGGGGTGCGGAAACGACTTGTCGATGGTCGATGCATCCAACCGATCGACGCGATCGCTCCTCAGGGCGGCGAAAGCGGGGCGCAAGTCCTCCGTTCGCAGGCAGGTCGGGGCCGGCGTGGACATTAATGTCCGTGATGCACAGGGACGGACGGCGCTGCCCTATGCCTCGCTCAACGGGCACAACGAGATGGTCGAGATGCTCCTGGCGCTGGGAGCTGAACGCAATGTCCAGGACGATGAAGGCAACACGCCGCTGCACCTCGCAGCCCGCTCCGATCACGAAGATACGTGCCGGGCGCTTCTGACGGCGGGCGCCGACCGGGCGCTGCGCAACGAGATGAACCAGACGCCGGCCGACGTGGCGTACGGCGATTCGCTGCACCTGGTGCGGGATTGAGTCCGCGCGCGGCGAGCGCGGGTATTGAAACGGAAGCGGCATCGAGCCTCGCCGCTGTGGTTGTCGTACCGACGTACAACCACGGCCGTACGGTGACGTCGGTTGCGCGAGCGCTTCTCGCGCTGAGTCTGCCCGTCATCGTGGTGAACGACGGCTCAACCGATGCGACGCGCGAAGGGCTGGAGGAACTCGAGCGCGAGGCGCGCGGCGCGGATTTGACGATCCTGCACCACGAGCGCAATCGCGGCAAGGCGGAGGCGCTGCGCAGTGGCTTCGCGGAGGCGGCGCGGGGTGGTCGCCGCACGCACGTCGTCACCATCGACTCCGACGGGCAGCATGACCCCGCAGATGTGCCGCGCCTGCTCGAGGTGAGCCGCGCGCAGCCGCGCGCGCTGGTGCTCGGCACGCGCGAGTTGGACCTTGCCGGGTGCCCGGCGCACTGCAAAGTCGGCAGAACTTACACCACGCTGGCGATCTACGCGCAGACGGGGCGCCGCCTTTCGGACACGCAATGCGGGTTGCGCGTGTATCCGCTCGAGCTGGTCGAGCGCGTGCGCTGCCGCGCGGGGCGCTACGCCTTCGAGGCGGAGATTCTCACGCGAGCGTTGTGGGCCGGCTACGAGATCGTCGAGGCGCCGATCTGGTGCTCGTATCAGCCGGAGCAGGGGCGCACCAGTCATTATCGCCCGACGGTCGACTCACTGCGGCAGGTGGGAACGCACATTCGCCTGCTGCTGCGGCGGCTGGCGCCTCTGCCGCAGCGCCTGCGCCGCAACGACGCAGGCGCGCAACGGCGCAACCGCCTGCGCCGGTTCTGGGCCTGGCTCAACCCGTTCAAGTGCTGGCAGGACGTGCGGCACACGCAGATGGGAACAATCGAATGTGCCGCGGGGCTCGGGCTCGGGGCGTGGATCGGCACGCTTCCTTTCTTCGGCGCGCACACCGCGATCTGCCTGTTCACGGCGTGGCGTTTCAGTCTGCGGCCGGCGACGCTGGTGCTGGGCTCGCAGGTCTCCGTGCCGCCGCTGGGCGTGTTGCTGGCGCTCGTGTCGACGGCGACGGGGCACCTGCTGCTGACGGGCGCCCTGCCGACGCCGCAGGAGTTGGGCGCCGAGGGGTCGCTCGTGCCGCACATGGCGTGGCGCTGGCTGCCGGCGTGGTTGTTGGGAAGCGTCGTGGTGGGATTCGTGCTGGGAATGGCGGTGTTCGGCGCGGCGCTAGTCCTGCTCTCGCCCCTGGCGAAGCGGACAGCGAAGACGGCCCAGCCGCGCGTTGCTACAGCAGATGATCCAGGCGCCGCGGCGTGAGGCCCGCGCGCGCAAGCTGCGCCAGCAGGCCCGGCAGGGCGACTGCGGTAGCGTCCATCTCGCGCCTGCTCGCCGGATCGCGGCCGTCGTGCAGGAGCACGATGTCGCCGGCTTCCACGCTGCGCAGGCGCCGATGAATCCGCTGCGGCGTGGTCGTCACGCCATCGCAGGCTCGGCGCGACCATGCCACGACGCGATGCGGCGTCCGTCGCACGGCCCGAACCAGCGGCGGCGATTTGAATCCCATCGGCGGACGAAAGAACCGCGGCTTCTCGCCGAGGATCTCGCTGATGAGCGCATCGGTGGCGCTGATCTGCCGATGCCAGTAGCCGGCGCCCCGGAACAGGCCGGCGCGATGATGATCGTAGCTGTGATTGCCTACCAGGTGTCCTTCCGCGCGCATGCGGCGGACGAGGTGCGGATGAGCCGCGGCGTAGCGCCCGATGACGAAGAAGTTCGCGTGCACGTTCGCGTCAGCCAGACAGTCGAGTATGCGCTCCGTGGAGCCGGGCCAGGGGCCGTCGTCGAACGTGAGGGCCACAGCCCCAGTCGCAGCGGGCAGGCGCGCGATCGTCGGGCAGAAGAGGCTGCTGCGCGGATGGAACAGGCCGTGCGCCAGCGCGCCCGCGCTCACGGCGGCCAGGGCCGCGACGGCGAACGTCGGTATGGACGGATCAAGCGGCATCGGCGTCAGCGGCGCAGTTGATTGGGATCGTACCGCGGTTCGATTGTCTCCAGCACTTCACCCGTGCGCAGCACGGACGGCAGGTTCGGCGTCATGGTGAAGAGGACCGCGGCGCTGTCTGCCTGATCCAGCCCGCCGTGCGTCGAGGCCATGTCGACGAAGAGAGCGAAGGATCGCTTGCCGACGAAGAATCTCGGTTCGGTCACCAGCATGACATCCGGCGTGTTGACGACCGCGCCGTGGAATGCCCGCCAGAGGCGCTCCGGCGCGTTCGGCCAGCGATGGGCCTGCGTCGCAGCCAGCCAGTCGTCGCCAGCCACGAAGCCGTCCGCGTCGCTTGCCCGCGCGGCGCTCAGCGCCTCGATAACCGGCAGGTAGCCGAGCACATCCGCATCGAGCGGTTGATAGCGATACCGGTCGCCTCGCTGCTCGACGATCGCGGCGCCCATGCTGCTCTCGATCACGATGCGCTCGCCCTGCTGGTACAGCGTCAGTTCGACTTCGGGCTGAGCCGCCAGGGCCCGCGCCACGTCGGCGGCGCGACGGGTGGGAATGCCGGCATAGGTCACCAAGCCG
>CAZZPX010000083.1:0-9752 GCA_964655955.1 uncultured Phycisphaerales bacterium
AGGCAGGTCGCTGGACCAGATCGCGCACCAGATCGGGCGTCACCATCCACCACCAAGTGCTGGTGACGACCGCGTACTGGAACAACAACCCCAGCAGGAGCGCCGCCGCCGACACGCACACCATGAGCAGCCCCACCAGCGTCGGCATGTGCCAGCGTCGGATGTGACCGATCTCGTGAGCCATCACCGCTTCGATGTGCCGATCCGACATCGTCTCGATGAGCCCATCGGTGAGCAGCACGTAGCGCAGGGGCGCGATGAGCCCCATCACCGCGCCGTTGATCATGCCGCCGTGCGTGCGCCAGACCAGAATCTCGCGCACGCGCGCTCCATGCCTGCGACACAAGTCCTGGAGGCCGTCGCGCAACTCTCCCTGCTCGAGCGGCACGGTGTCCCAGGCGTAGCGAATCAGGAGCGGCGCAATGAGAAACACTGCCAGAACTCCCGCAATCTGCAGCCCCAGGCCCACTTCCGCGGAGAGATGCGCGGCGACGGTCTTTGCGCTGAGAATCTCGATCCAGAGAACGATCAGCGCCAGCGGCAGCAAAGTCAGCAGAAACTGGTGGCGAATCTGCAGAATCACGTAGTGCCAGCGCGTCACCACGGGCGGCACGGGCAGCGATCGGTCAAGATGCCGAATGAGCAGCGCCTGCCGCACCCGCCGATCGATCGGGTAGTACATGAACCAGATGAAGACGATGCCGAGGAGCGGCGGCAGCGTGGCGATCGCCTCGTCCAGAAAGACCAGGTCGCCGGTCACCTCGCGGACGGCGTCGAGCCAGTGGAAGAAAAGCACGTTGAGGCAGTGGGCGGTGACGATCAGCAGCGGCGCCAGGCCCAGGACGCGATCCGCCGCGGCGACCGCCCCTGCCCGCCCCGTGCGGTCTAGCCGGCGCCGCGCTCCCACCAGCCTCAGCACCGCCAGGCCCGTGATCCCCGCGAGCAGCAGCAGCCCCTGGATGAGCGCTGCCGGTGTCGAGAACGACGCGGGATCGCCTTCCACCGCCAGGCGATCCCGGAGGAAGATCACAGCCACCAGCGCGATCATCATCGGTTGCGTCAAGCTGCGTCGCCTCCTGCCCGGCCGCCGTCAACAACGGCTCGGCCAACTCTATGCCTCCAGATCCGTCCTCGATGACGTCAGGGGATGGTACCCAGATCCACCACCGCCACCCGCCCGCTCGGCAGGCGCGCGAAGAAGTCGACGTTCAGCCCGTCCCGACCGCAGGGCGTAATCAGCAGGCACGCCGAGCCCGTTCGTGCGGCGTAGCGCAAGTCGCCGCGGCCGGGGCCGGCGCTGCGGCGATTGTCGCGGCTCTGGGCGTGAAAGTGATACTCGGCGACCGCAGTGTAACTCTCCTGCCACATCCGTGGCGGGGGTTGAAAGGCCATGTCGCCGAGCGACTCGCTTTCAGAAGTGAATGGCTCGAGCACGAGACACCCGCGCCTCGCGCCGTGCGGTGGCGCCAGGCGGACCAACCCGCCTCGCTCCCCGGCATTGTTCGCCAGATCCAGTTCGACCTGCTCGTGCAGCGCTGCGGCGAAGGTCGGATCCGCAAGTGCATCCAGAACCAGCGATAGAGAGATGAGATCGCAGAAAGCGAGAGCTTTCTCCCACGCGCCCAGGTCATCCGCAAGATCCGATGCGACCATGCCGCCCGGTTGCGGCGTCACGTGCCGCGCGTGCGCGAGCCTGTGTCTCAGATCGGTCAGCAGCTCGACGCGCTGCTGCGTAAGCAGATCGGGCCGGCACTGGTGCGCCGCTTCGAGCACCGGGAAGTGCCGCAACAGCAGCCCGCGCCGCTGCGCGGCATGCAGCCCTGCGGCCAGGTCCGCCCACCGCCGCTCGCGGTCGAGCTGTTCCGGCGCCGCCGCGACGGCATGCCCGGCGGCTTCCTCCAGCAGCAGAGCCTGCAGTCGGATTATCTCTTCGAGCGTCGCCGGGACTGTGTGCAGTTCTTCCGCGCACCAACTGAAATCGGCAAGCAGCCCGGCTGACTGATCGAGCCCCTCCTCGCCACCGAACAACCGATTGCGGGCTGCGTCCATCGTGGCGACACGCACGTAGAGTTCCCAGGCGCCCGCCCGCACCACGGCGGTCTGGCTCGCGTCACGGACGACGCTCCAAAGCGCCTCCGCCGCATTCTCCGTGCCGCTGAGGCGTTGCACAGCTTCCACTGCCGCCCTTTGGGATGCGCTGAACTGCTCCGCCACCGGATCGTGCAGGCGATACGCCCGCCAGACGAGCGGCCCGGCGCAGCTCACCCAGGCGCGCTCCGCCGCGAGCGCGCAGAGGTCCTCCGCCCAGGCGACATCGGGCAGGCCCGTGAGCAGTCGTCGCACCGCCGCCGCCGCCGCCGCCTCGTCCTGCTCCAGGAGCGCCCTCAGCGCCCGGTCTCGATCGGCGTGCGGCAGCAGCGGGTCTAGCGCCGCCCGCAGGAGCGAATCACGCCGAGCCTCGCTGATCGGCTGGTCCAGCACGTCCCGCAGCGCCGCCCGCTCCCGCGAGAGCGAGCGTTCGCCGGGTGTCGCGGAGGCAGGGAGATCTGCCGACTCGCTTACGCCGGAGCCGCCGCATCCCCCGAGCGGGACAAGCGGCAGCAGCAGCGCACTCACCCCGGTCAGGAGTCTGCGGCGCCTGAAGCTTGAATATCGGGCCATACAGCGAGTCTATCGCTCTTGCCGACCTTCTTGTGCTGAACTTAGCCGAACTTGTGCCTATCATGGGGAGAGCAAACCCCAGCCGAGGACGCCGTCCATGTCGAGCGAAGTTGTGCGCGGTCAGCAGAGCGATGAGAGGTTCAAGCGTGTGGAAGCGATCATCGATCGCATCCGCCCCGCGGTCCAGGCGGACGGAGGGGACGTGGAGTTGGTGGCGGTGGGCGAGGTCGGCGTGGTCGAGGTGCGACTGCACGGGGCCTGCGTCGGCTGCCCCTCCAGCGGGCTGACGCTGCACATGGGCGTCGAGCGGCTCCTTCGCGAGGAGGTGCCGGGCGTAACCGGCGTCGAGGCGGTCAACTGAGCCTCGGACCGAACCCCCGAACCCCCAGGCAGGTTAGTGCGATGCCAGGGCCTGGAAAGAGACCGCCCCGCCCCAATGGGGTCCGGCCCCGTTTCCCGATCTTTAGGCTTCTGGGGAATTTCACTTGGGCAAGACCTGAAGACGTGCTACGGTTATGGGGTCGGCGCTTGGCCGCGCCGGATATCGTTGCGGACAGGAGGTCCTGATGCTGGTCATCACGAGGCGCGAGGGCGAGGAAGTCGTTATCGGTGACCCCCGGTCACCAATCGGCACCGTGCGCATCGCGGGCATCAAGGGCGATCGTGTGCGCATCGCTTTCGAGTTCCCGCGGGAGATCGACGTGCATCGCCGCGAGGTCTTCGATCAGATCGTCGCGGAGTTCGAGGAGTCAGCGGTCGTCGCCAAGATCACACCTAAGCAATCCGCGTCCGGTTGACCTCCTCGAGGGGAAGTGGGAGACGCGTGGAGGAAGGGGTGATCCTCGATTCAGGCGGCAGGGGCGAGTTGACGCCGACGGTCGGCGCGCGTTGTGACGTTGCGCCGTCCGCCGCTACACTGCCCCCGGTCCCTTGATCACCGAGTCCCCGCGATCCAGTCCGCTATGTCCCGCATCGACCAACTCAAGAAACTCCTCGACGCCGACCCCGGCGACGCCTTCTGCCTCTACGGCCTCGCCCAGGAACACCTCAAACTCGGTGAAGCGGAGACTGCGCTCGAGTATTTCGACCGCACCATCGCCGCCGACCATACCTACACCTACGCCTACTACCACAAGGCGCGAGCCCAGCAGGCGCTGGATCGGCACGCTGAGGCGCGCGAGACCTGCCGGGCGGGGCTCGCCGTCGCCGAAGGCGTCAAGGACGAGAAGGCGGCCGCGGAGCTGCGCGATCTGCTGGCCATGCTCTCCTGACTGCGTGCTTTCCCTCGCGGTGATCCGATGCACAAGCGCAGCCACACTGAACCCGGCAGCCTGGATCGTCAGCAGATAGAGAAGTCGGCGGTCGACCTGCTGAACCGCCGGGCGCTGTCATCGGGCCTGCTCGTCGAGCGACTGGTGCGCCGCGGCGCCTCGCCTGCCGACGCGGAGGCTGTCGCCGTGCGCCTGGTCGAGGTGGGTGCTGTCGACGATCGCGCCTACGCGGACATGGTGCTCCGCAGCGTCACGCGCGGCAGGCCTGCGGGCAGGTCCTTTCTCACCCAGCGCTTACGGCGCGAGAAGCTTGCCTCCGAGGTCATCGATGCCGCCGTCACCGCTCATCTGCGGGCGCATGATGTCGAGGCGGAGGCCATCGCCTGGGCGCAGCGGCAGGCGGCGCGACTGGAGAACCTCGAACCGGAGAGGGCGCGCCGCCGGCTCTTCGGTCAGCTCGCCCGGCGCGGATTCGACAGCGACGTTTGTCGTCGCGCGGTCGCCTCAGCGCTGGGCGAGGAGGAGGCGTAACGCATCCTGCACGCGCTCTCGAACGGGGCGCTCCACGGCGGCTGGGGGCGGCTGTCAGACCCTGACTGTAAACTCTCCTTGCGAACAATCAGCCCCGGGGCTCCAGGCGGGCCGGCCCGGGAGGCGCTCCATCACACCACACTTGCCCGCAGGAAGGACTATGACATGGGGATGCTGAAAGAGTTCCGCGATTTCGCCATGCGCGGTAACGTCGTTGACATGGCGGTTGGCATCGTCATTGGCGCCGCCTTCGGCAAGATCGTCTCGTCACTCGTCAACGACATCGTCATGCCGCCGGTGGGATTGTTGACCGGCGGCGTCGACTTCAAGAAGCAAGTGCTCGTTCTCAAGGAAGGCGCACTGAACGAAGCCGGTGAGATCGTCGGGCAGGTGTCTGTCAACTACGGCATGTTCATCAACACTGTCCTCGACTTCATCATCGTCGCCTTCGCCATCTTCATGGTCATCAAGGCGATGAACACGGCCAAGAAGCGTTTCGAGAAGGAACAGGAGGCCGCAGCGCCGGCCGGCCCGCCCATGGAAGTCGCACTGCTCACTGAGATTCGCGATCTGCTGCGCACTCGTTGACGTCCGCTGCACCGTGGCGACCGACCCGCGTATCCTTCCGTGAGGCCACGGCTCCTGTCTGATACCACGCTGCGGACTTTGGCTGTAAACTCACAGTTGACGCCCCGGCGCTTTGTTCCTGAGGAGCGGCCGTCGGATGTCCTTTACCCCGCCGCTCGCTGTGGAAAGTGAGGTATCTCGGATGCGACGCAAAGTGCTGACGCTGCTCCCCTGGGTGACGCTCGTGCTCTGGCTGGGCCAGATGCTCGGCTGTGTGGCGCGCAACCAGGTGCAGGCGCCCCTCGAGGCCGCCCCCGCCGTCGATCTCGACGAGCCAGGCGCGCCGCTCCTGGGCGTGGCGCGCAACAACTGGCCGGTCCACGTGGCCGTTGTCCCCTGCCGAACGGTCGAGCACGGGCCGACCTACACCAGCTATCCGCGACTGGTCGACTCGACGGTGCGGGCGCGCGGGGAGTATCCCGGGCCGACCGAAGCCGTGCAGATGCCGGACGCTGAGGCACTGCGAACGCAGATTCTCGAAGTGCCGTACTGCCTGGCCGTGGCGGCTGTGGACGTGGTGATCTTCCCGATCAGGCTGATCGTGCAGCCGCCCTGGCAAACGGACGAGAGCCCGCTGCTGCAATACGAGCGCAAGCCGGTCGGCTGGTTCGAGGCAACCGCGGCACCTGCCCCGGCCTCGGCCGAACCCGAAGCGGACCTGGCCGGCTGACTGGCACTCCCACTGCACGCGCGCTGAAGTGAGCGCAACCCTAAACTCCCCCTCACTCGATCACTGCGCTGCGATTGCAGACTGTGGCAGCGAGAGTGCATCGTCATGTCGACGGTGACTGCTTGTGCCACAGACCGGCTTCGCACGTTCCGCCTCAGGTGCTTGCATAGCCATGGAGGGCTGCAGCGATGTCACCCACGCCCCAACCGTTCACCTCCCGCGCGGACCTGCATGTCCACACCCGCTACTCCGACAGGCCCAGCGAATGGGTGCTGCGGCGGATCGGTTCGGCCGAGTCCTATGTCGAGCCGCGCCACGTCTACGAGCGGGCCATCGCCGCGGGCATGAGCTTCGTCACCATCTCCGATCACAACAAGATCGACGGCGCGCTGGAGATCGCGCACCTGCCGCGCACCTTCATCTCCTCAGAGATCACCACCTACTTCCCCGAGAACTCGGCGAAGATGCACATCCTGGTGACCGGCGTCGCGGAGGACCAGTTCGAGGTGATCAAGGAGGTGCGCACCGATATCCGTGAGTTCCGCCGCTATGTCCTCGAGCAGGACATCATCCACTCGGTCGCCCATCCGCTGTTCCTCGTCAACGATCGCCTCACCGTCGAGCAATTCGAAGAATTGCTCGTCCTCTTCAACCGCTTTGAGATCATCAACGGCACGCGCGATCCGCGGGCGGGAGGACTGGTCAAGGTGATCCTCGACAACCTCACGCTGCGCGACATCGAGCGTCTCGCCGACAAGTACGCCATCGAGCCCAGCGGCTCTGCGCCGCACAAGAAGCTGATGACCGGCGGCAGCGATGACCACAGCGGCCTGTACATCGCCAGCGCCTGCACCGTCACGCCCGAGGCTGCGAGCGTCGAGGAGTTCCTCGATCATCTTCGTCAGGGGCGGCACCAGCCCGGGGGGACGTCCGGCAGCAGCGTGCATCTCGCCCATTGCCTCTACTCCATCGCCCACGCCTACTACAAAGAGCGCTTCCTCGCCAGATCCGCGGCCGGCTCCAGCCTGCTCGGCGAGATGCTCAAGCGACTGCTCGAGCCGGGGCCGCAGCAAAGGGGCGGTCGCGGCGTGCGAGCGAAGGTGAACCGGTGGGTGTGGAAGCGACGCCGCGAGAAGATGAGCGAAACGGAGCAGATGCTCGTGACGGAGTTCTCGGCGCTGCTGCAGCAGCAGCGCGACAGCCGCCCGGCGCTGAGCAGCAGCACGGCCGCGGCCAACGCCTTTGAGATCTCCTGCCGTCTCGCGCATCACCTGGGGTATACCTTCCTGCGTCGCTTCACCGAGAAAGTGGGCTCGGGCGACCTGGTGAAGAGCCTGGAGGCGGTCGCGGCCCTGGGACCGGTTGCAGCGGCGATCTCTCCCTACCTCGCTGCCTTCAAGACGCAGCACAAGGACGAGCGCTTCCTTCAGCGCATCGCCTCGCACTTTGACGCGGCCCAGGCGCTGCGCCAACGCAGCGACAGGCGCGCCTGGATCACGGACACCATCGACGATGTGAACGGCGTGGCGCACACCATCAAGACCATGGCCCGCGCCGCCTATCGCCAACAGCGCCCGCTCACGGTCCTCACCTGCGTCGACCACCACGATCCCGACGAATACCACCGCATCAACTTCAAGCCCATCGGTATGTTCGGCCTGCCGGAATACGAGGCCCAGCGGCTCGCCTTTCCGCCCTTCCTGCAGATTCTCGAATACCTCGAGCGCGAGCGCTTCAGCGAACTCATCATCTCCACGCCTGGCCCGCTCGGCCTCACCGCCCTCGCGGCAGCGAAGCTCATGCACCTGCGCACGGTCGGCATCTACCACACGGACTTCCCCCACTACGTCCGCGCTCTCACCGACGACCCCGGGCTCGAAGCCCTCACCTGGCGCTACATGTCCTGGTTCTTCAGCCAGTGCGACACGATCCTAGCGCCCAGCGCCTACTACCGCGACCGCCTCATCGAGCGCGGCTTCGCCGCGGATCGCCTTCGCATCCTGCGCAGAGGCGTCGACACGCAGGCGTTCCATCCCGAGAAGGGCGATCCCGAATTCTGGCGCGAGCATGGCGGCGGGAGCGCGATGACCTTACTCTACGCTGGCCGCATCTCGACCGAGAAGAACGTGCACCTGCTCCTCGACGCTTTCGAGCAGTTGTCGACGGAGCGAGAGGATCTGCAGCTTGCCTTCGTGGGCGACGGCCCCGCACTGCCGCAACTCATGAAACGCAGCGGCGAGCGCAGGAACGTGCTCTTCACCGGCTTCCTGCGCGGTGAGGAACTCGCCCGGGCCTATGCCTCGGCGGACCTCTTCGTCTTTCCCTCCACGACGGACACGTTCGGCAACGCCGTGCTCGAAGCGCAGGCGTCCGGCCTGCCCGCGATCGTCAGCGACCAGGGTGGCCCGCAGGAAATCGTGCGCGAGAACGACTCCGGTCTGATTCTGAACCTCGACGGCAACGGGACCGGGGCGCAGCGTCTGTGTGACGCGATGCGGCAGCTCATCGATGACGCCGGCCTGCGCCGCGAACTGGCCGAGCGCGGCCGGGCCAACGCCGAGGCGATGACCTGGGACGCTATCTTCGAGGACCTGTGGAACGCAACGGAGGAACAGCGGACTGCTCGATGCGGAGTCCCGGCGCTCTCAGACGTGTGAGCGTCAGTCCTTATGCGGCGAGCGCGCCGCGGTGACGCCGGTGCGTCCCGCGCGTTGTCGGTCGTGATACGCCAGGCGCGTGCGCGCGTTGCGCAGCGCCCAGGTGAGCATCGTATACATGTCCGCGAGGCGCCAGACGGCGTAGAGCAGCGCCGCCAGCCACACGGCCGCGCCGATCGCGCCGAAGAAGACTTCGTAGCGCGAGGCGAAGGAGAGGGTGACGTTGCCGGCGACCAGGCCGTAGGTGATCGCCGTGATGAGCCACGTCGCGGCGCCCCAGGCGAGCAGTGCGAAGGAACGCGACATCGCCATGTCGTACGCCCAGGCGCAGAGCAGCGAGAAGTAATGCGAGAGGACCGCCGCGTTGATCAGGGCGAACAGGAGCGCCGCGACGAGCGAGGCGAGCGCGGCTCGTTCCTCCACTGGGGAGGGATTGGTCAGGCCGGCGAGCCAGAGCAGGCACGCGGTGACGCCCAACCACGCCGGCGAGGTGAGGCGCAGCCCCCAGCGCCTGGCGCGCCAGATGCTGATGCCCCCGAGCACCTGCTGCTGCGTCTCCCGCGGCCCTGAGAGAAGAAAGCACCCCGAAGCCCAGAGCAGCCCCGGCGCGAGCAAACTCGAGAGCACGAACCGCTCCGCCGCCGCGTCGTCGGCGAGCCCCTTGCGAACGAGCGGCCCCACCATCGCGAGCACCGCCAAGACAAGCGGCGACGCCAGCAGGAGCGCTGCGCCAAGACGCAGCCGGCTGAGATAGCCGGGCGGGGCATCGCCCAGCGCCTCGTCGTTGAGCTTGCGCATCAGGCTTGCCGCGATGGACGTGCCGCATTCCGGGCACCTGCGGTTCGCAGTGAGACCGCGCAGGTCGTAGCCGCACTTTCGGCAGGGTCGATGGCTTTCGATCACCTGCCCTGTGGCGATCTGCCGGAAGCGGAAGTAGCGGTCGCTGTTGAATGCGGACATGGCGCACCCTCGATTGCACCGCAGTGTACTCGGTCACCGATCGATCTCGAAACGAAAAACTCCTGCGGGCGCGTCGTTCAGGCGCCGGCTGACGTCGTCAGTCGGGCCGCGGCGTGCTCCACCGCCCGCCGAATGATTCGCAGACCGAGCGTTTCGGTTTCGAGGAAGCGCGGATCAGCGGCGGCGAGGCGCGTCCAACAGGGATGCTGCGTCGGATGCACGAACCGCTCGGGATGCGGCATCAGGCCGAAGATGAGCCCGCTGGCGTCGCAGATGCCCGCGATGTCGCCGACCGAGCCGTTGGGATTGCCGCGGTAGCGCAGCGCCACGCCGCCCGCATCCGCGATGCGCGCCAGAACCGCTTCATCAGCGGGG
>CAZZPX010000084.1:0-9736 GCA_964655955.1 uncultured Phycisphaerales bacterium
GCCTGCACGCGCGGTAAGTGAATGAAGAACGTGGTGCCCCGGCCGGGCTCCGATTCGACGTCGATCGTCCCGCCGTGGCGATTGATGATCCCGTACACGACCGCGAGCCCCAGGCCGACGCCGGATTCCTCCTCGCTCTTGGTCGAAAAGAACGGTTCAAAGATGTGCGGCAAGGCGTCCCAGGTGATGCCGCTGCCCGTGTCGCTGACGCGGATCTGCACCGACTCGGCGTCGCCGCGCAACCGCACGCGCAACAGGCGCTCGCGATCGATGTCGCGCATCGCCTCGCCGGCGTTGACAAAGAGCGCGAGCAGCGCCTGTTGAATCTGATTGGCATCGGCGGAGAGCTTGCTGTCGCCGGCGAGCGGTTCGTGCTCCACGCGCACGTCCTGCATCTCCAGGTGGTGGCGGATGAGCATGATCGAGCGCTCGACGATCTCGTTGATGTCGACGAGTTCCATCTTCGCGCCCTTGCGGCGGGCGAAGGTGAGCAGGTTGTGCACGATCGAACCGCAGCGCGAGCATTCCTTCGCGACCAGACCCAGGTAACGCTGCAACTCCTCGCGCGTGGCATCGTCCAGCGGCTGATCGGCCAGATCGCGCTCGACCAGGCGCACGTAGGTGAGCATGCCGCTGATGGGGTTGTTCAGTTCGTGAGCGACGGTAGCGGCGAGCTTGCCCAGCGACGCCATCTTCTCCATGTGCAGCACCTGCCGCTGGGCGCGCTCCAGTTCTTCCGTCTTGATTTTTACCTTGTCTTCGAGGCTCTGCGACCACTGGGTGACCTCTCGGCGGGCTGAGCGCAGTTCATCCGCCATGCGATTGAAGGCTTCGCCGAGCAGCGCCAGTTCGTGTTCGCCCTGAACGCTGATGCGCGTGTCGAAGTCACCGGCGGCGATGCGCTGCGTGCCCTTGTAGAGTTCACTGGCGGGGCGATGCACAACGCGGCGAACGAAGAGCGCCGCGATGCAGCCGCTGATCAGGATCAGGATCAGCGTCGTCCAGATGAGCTGGTTCTGTGCAGTGGCGACAACGGCGTCAAGCGGCTCCATCGACATCTCGACGTCGAGCACGCCCAGCACGCGCTGCTCCGCGGGAGACGGATGGCAGGCCGCCTGGGCGCAGGCGACGTCGTTCTCAATGACCGTGAGGTGCCGCAGGACCTCGGGGCCCTGGGGCATGCGGGCGAGGCTGCTGCGCTCCATCACCGCGTCGTCCTTGACTTCATCCCCGCCGTGACAACTGCGGCAGGTGTCCGAATCGAGCGCGATCATCTGGCCGTTCTCGCGCGGCAGTGCGGAGAGGACGATGTTGCCCCGCTTGTCGTAGACGCGGATGGCGGCGAACTCCGGTTGTTCGGCGAGGCGCTCGAGCGTCGCCTGCACCTGGTCAAGCTGGTTGAGCAGCATCCCATCGTGCGTGGCCATGCGGATCAGCCCGCTGGAACGTTCCGCCTCGGAGTAGACAAGCTGCATGAAGTGGTGCTGCGTGGAGCGAAAACTCAGCAGCGCGTGCGCGGCAAGCACGATCCCCACTGTGAGGGAGAGGGGGATCAAGAGCCGCATTTCGAGTGACCGGAAGAGCGTCCGGATCCGCCTGCTCATGGGGTGGCCCTTTGCCGCTGGTTCAGCGGAGAAACGGATCAATGATACCGAATAGGGCGCAGAAAGACCACACAGCCCGTTGAACTTCTCAACAACTTTCAGGGCGCGAACAGCCGCATTCGGCCCGATAAGAACGCCTTTGAGAGCGTCTCAAGCGGGTTCTTAGCGGAAATCGGCCATGCCCGACCGTTTTGGCCGCGCCGTTGCATCCGGCGTCTGGCGAATCACCTCGGCCCCCACCGGTGCGGACGTCAGCCGCGAACGCGAGCGGACGAGCCGGATGCGGAGAGAGACATGGTCAGCCAAGTGACACGAACAGCTCCAACCTGCGTCTGGGTTCAGGCGGGGCTGCTCTCGTACCGCCTGTGCCAGCGCAACTTCGACTGCGAGCATTGCCCGCTCGACGCCGCGCTGCGCGGAAAGGCCGCGCCCTGCGACAGCAGCGGGAACGGTGCCGCAACGCTGCCGACCCATCCCGTTTCCTTCCCGCACGATCGGGTGTACTCCAGCGGGCATGCCTGGCTGCAGCGGCGCGGCGAGCAAGGTTCGCGCATCCGGCTGGGCCTGGACGGCTTCGTCGCGTCGTTCCTGCCGACGCCCCTGAACCTCCGCTGGACGCTGGCCTCGGGCCTGGCGGAGCGCGGGACGGAAGTCTGTGAGATCGACTTCGGCTCGGGGATGCTGCCGATCACGCTGCCGGTAAGCGCGCGGATCGAGGCGACGAACCCGGCGCTGGAGGCCGATCCGGCGCTCCTGGTGAGCGCTCCCTACAGCGATGGGTGGATGGTGGAGTTATCGCTGCTGGCGGCGGGTCAGCTCGATGAGTTGCTGCCGCCGGAGACAGCCGAGCAGCACGCGCGTCTGGACTCGCGCCTGCTGCGGCGTCGCATCGCGATGCAACTGCTGCTTGATACAGAGGATGAGGGATCGCTGGACCTGGCGGTGCGGACCGACATTCGTCGCCTCTTGGGGGAGCGTCGATTCCTCGGACTGCTGCGTGAGTTGGTCTGCCCGGAATGTTGAGAAGATCAACACCGAGTTGTTGTTTTCATCAGTTGAGCCTAGCCCGAAGTGTTGAATGAGGAACTGCAAATCCCCACAAGCCTCTCAAGAGCAGGCATTTACAGGCTTCGTGGCCGATGCCTGTCTCGACTGGTGCACGCCTTGCAATGAACACGAAGGGCCCGTGATGAGAGGCCCTGATTGGAGAGAGCCATGCGACTCGCCCTGCCACGCTTGAACGTCAAAGAGTGCCTCGTCTGTTCGATCGTCTGCCTGATCGGGGCGGTGCTCCTGCCGCTGACGGGAATCCTGCTGCTGGCGTTCCGTCCGATCGCCTTTGGAGCTGCGATACTGATCCTCATCGGCGGCTGCGCGCTCTGCCTGCTGAGCACCCGCTTTCGCCAGTGGGCGGCGGAGCAGGCGGAGAACGTGATTCGCTACCGTGGCCTGCGGCTGGGACGGCAGGTGGCGGTGGATCCGCATCATGTCTGGGCCCGCATGTATGACGAAGTCGTGATCGTGGGTGCCGACGACCTGATGCAGGCAGCGCTGGGGCCCATCGACAAGATCGAGTTCGCCCCCGCTGGCGCGCACGTGCGCAAGGGCGAGCGGCTGTTCACGCTGCATGCGGCCGGGCGCACGCTCGATGTGCTGGCGCCGGTGAGCGGCACGATTCTCGGCACCAATCCCGAGGTACGGGAGCATCCGGAACTGATCAACGCTGAGCCCTTCGACGACGGCTGGGTCGTGCGGATGCGCGGCGAGGATCTGCGCTCGGAGCGCAAGCAACTGCTGCGCGGCTGCAAGGCGCGGGCGTGGTTCCGCGGCGAAGTGGATCGCGTCTGCGAGGCGCTCGGGGCGGGTGATGCCGCGAGCGAGGTGCAGGCGAACGACCTGTATCGCCGCATCGACGAGACGGCCTGGACGCGGCTGCTGCGACTCTTCTCGGCGGAACGCGTGGAGCCGGCACCCGCGCCGCAGGTTCGGCGGTAGGTCCTGGCGACCATCGCTCACAAACTTCACAAGTGTCGGATTAGAAAAGGCTGAACCCATGAAAGCGACCAGCAGTGATTCCCGCGCCGAGACCACGGGAGTCGCACCGCAAACCAGCAGGCGCAACTTCGTGAAGCTGACAGGCGCCTGCGTGGCGGCAGCGGCAGCGGGGGGGGCCGCGAGCGTGGCACACGCTGCGGACCAGGACCACGGCCCCAAACTCGATCCGCAGCGCTGCGGCGTGCTCATCGACTTGACCGTCTGCATCGGCTGCCGGCGCTGTGAGTGGGCGTGCTGCGAGGCCAACGATCTGCCGCACGGTCCCATGGAGGAGTTCGACGATCCTTCCGTCTTCGAGAAGACTCGCCGGCCGACGTCGACGCGCCTGACCGTCGTGAATCGCATCGGCGACGATGAACCCGGCAAGAAGCCCATCCACGCCAAGATCCAGTGCATGCACTGCGAGCATCCGGCGTGCGTCTCTGCGTGTCTCGTGGGCGCGATGCGCAAGAAGCCCGACGGGCCGGTGACCTACGACGCCGGTCGTTGCATCGGTTGTCGCTACTGCATGGTGGCGTGTCCGCACCAGTTGCCGGCGTACGAGTACGAGCGCAAGCTGACGCCGCGCGTGATGAAATGCACGCTCTGCCGCGAGCGGACGCATGCGGGGAAGCTGCCGGCGTGCGTGGAGATCTGCCCCGTCGAGGCGCTGCAATACGGCGAGCGTCGCGAACTTCTGGCGCTCGCACACGAGCGCATCAAACGTCACCCTGACCGCTACGTCGACCACGTGTACGGCGAACATGAAGCGGGAGGCACATCGTGTCTGTACCTATCCGATCGACCGTTCGAGGAACTGGGATTTCCGAAGCTCGCGGCGGACGCGCCGCCGGCGCTGACGGAGGCCCTGCAGCACGGCATCTTCAAGGGCTTCGCGGCTCCGCTGCTGCTCGGGGGACTGCTGGCGGCGATCAGCAAGATGTCGCAGAGTCACTGAGTACCGCAGCGTCGCATGCGTATGAGCGGCCGCGCTTCTTCACGCCGGGCACGCTCGCCGTGTGCGCCGTTGCCGCGATCGGCATGCTGGCGCTCGCCTATCGCTTTCTCTTCGGCCTGGGCGCTGCGACGAACCTGAGCAGCGGCTATCCCTGGGGCATTTGGATCGCCATCGACGTGGCGTGCGGCGTGGCGTTGGCGGCGGGCGGCTTCACCACCGCCTTCATCGCCCACATCACCCATCGCCACGAGTTCGAGCCGCTGATCAGGCCGGCACTGCTCACTGCCATGATCGGCTACACCTTCGTCGCACTCGGCGTCGCCACCGACCTGGGGCGTTTCTGGGCGATGTGGCACATGATGCTGCCCTGGATGTGGCAGCCCAACTCCGTCCTCTTCGAGGTCGGCATCTGCGTGATGTGCTACCTCACGGTGCTGTACATCGAGTTCCTGCCCATCGTCTGCGAACGCTTCATCGGGCGCGTCAACCTGCCCGGGCCGCTTGCATCGCTGAACGTCGCGGTCGATCGCCTGCTGCGCGTGCTCGACAAGACGCTCAGCAAGGTTATGACGGTCTTCATCATCCTGGGAATCCTGCTCTCCTGCATGCACCAGTCGTCGCTGGGCACGCTCATGGTCATCGCCGACACCAAGCTGCATCCACTCTGGCAGACGCCGGTGCTTCCCCTGATGTTCCTTCTCTCCGCCTTCGCGGTGGGGCTGTCGATGGTGATCTTCGAGTCGCTGCTGGCGTCGCGTTCGTTCAAGCTGAAGCCGGAGCGGCACGTGCTGGCGAAGCTCGCCAAGTTCATCCCGCTTCTGCTGGGGCTGTACCTGGCGGCCAAGGTGGTCGACGCGGCGAATCGCGGCACGTTCGCTTACCTCTTCGAAGGATCTCTCCAAAGCAATCTCTTCCTGGTCGAGATGCTCTTTGGCGTGATCGCCCCCATCCTCATCTTCCTCAACGATCGCCTGCGCAACAGCGTGCGCTGGCTCTTCCTCGGCGCGGCGCTGGTGATTGCCGGCGTGGTGCTGAACCGGCTCAACGTCTTCCTCATCGCCTATACGCCGGCGTACGACGCTGGCGGCTACTTCCCGGCGTGGACGGAGTTGGCGGTGACGTTCGGCTTCATCGCCGTCATCGTGCTCATCTATCGCTTTGTCGTTCTCAACTTCCCGGTCATTGAAGACCTCAAGGAGGCGCAGGCATGACCGCCCGCACACTCACAGGCACGATACTGCTGACGCTGGTCGCATTCGCGGCGCTGGTGTACGGCACACTCCCCGGCGAGAAAGCGCACGCTGCTCCCGCCCCGGCGCAGCAGCCGGACCTCGCACCCCAGGTGAAGCGCCTGCACGCACCGGCTCACGATCCGGTCGTGGATGAAGGCATGCCGACGCCGGCCGACAGCGACAACCCCGACCTGATCATCATCGATCAGCTCGAGCACTTCTACGGCCCGGTGCCCTTCTCGCATCGCCTGCACGCGGGCATGTCGCAGATGAACGGAAGCTGCGACAACTGCCACCACGAACTGGAGAGCGGCGACGAGATCATGGCCTGCGGCGAGTGCCATCCGAAGGAAATCGGCGCAACGCTCGCCGTGCCCAGCCTCAAGGGCGCCTATCACCGTCAGTGTCTCGGCTGCCATCGCGACTGGGCGCACGAGAACGGCTGCGGGTACTGCCACGTGGAGAAGGCGAATTCGCCGCAGGGTGAAGCCCCGGTCGATGAGACGGACATCATCGGCATTCCGCACCCGCGCATCACCGCCGAGCCGATGTACGTGTACGAGACGGGGCACGAGGAAGTGCCGCTGGTGACGTTCCACCACGTCGACCACGTCGATCTCTACGGTTTGCGCTGCGTCGACTGCCACCAGGGGCACACCTGCGGACGCTGCCACGACGAGACGATTTCGCGCGAGAAGATCGACCACCAGGAGACGTGCGGCAGTTGCCACGAGTGCAGCAAGCAGGAGAACTGCAACTTCTGCCACGACACGCAGGCGCGGCCGTCCTTCGACCACGCGGCGTCGACCGGTTTCCCGCTCGAGCCGAACCACGTCAGCGTCGCCTGCGACGACTGCCACGGCAACGGCGGCGATTTCAAGAAGCCCGCCTCGAACTGCTTCACCTGCCACAGCCGACTGAAAGCTGGGGCCTTCGATCACAGCGCCACAGGCGTGCCGCTGGGCGGCAGCCACTCGCACTTCGCCTGCAAGGCCTGCCACCAGGAGCGCGATGCGCAGTTCGCGCCGTCGTGCGGCGGCTGCCACGCGGACTTTGCCTATCCGAAGTACCTCCCGGGCGACCGCACGCCGCGTGAGTAGAAGGCCGTCGCTGACATAACAGAGAAGAAGGCCGCACCGCCATCAGGCGATGCGGCCTTTCTCATTCCAACGGGTTCGATGCGGCGCAACCACAGACGAGGCCGAAGAGCTCCGCGATCCATGCGCCCTTCGTGCCTCGGTCCCTCAGTCCCCGAGTCCCTTCTTTCTCTTACTCGCCTCCAGCTTCCTCCGCCGTGTTCATCGGCTCGGGCAGGTACTGAGCCGGCACGTCGTTCTCGCCCGGTCGCTCGTAGTCCCACATGATGCTGACGATCCACCAGCGCTCGCCGTTGCTCATGAGCTGAATGCTGTTGATGCCGCGGGAATAGGGCTCGGGGTCGGCGGCGGCATGCTTGGACTGGTAGGTGCTGAAGACCTGGGCGATGTGGCCGAACTCGTCCACCTCGCGATGGATCTCCTGCTCGAAGTAGCCCGTGCTCTGGAAATAGCTTTCGTTGAACTGGATGAACTGCTGGGGCGTGAGCGTCATCGAGCTGACGTGATCCTGCACGGTGCGGATGGCGATGAAGCGCGCTTCCCGGGCGAAGAGCGAGCGGAAGCGGTTCCAGTCGCGCGTCACTCCCTTGTCGCCTGAGATCACGTCGTAGTACGCTTTGACGATCGCATCGATCGACTGAACGTCCGCGGGATCGGCCTGCGGCGGCGCCTGCTCGCCGGGCGTGGGATGGCCGGGCGGAAGCTGCGGATGGCCCGGGGGCATGTCCTGCCCGGCGGGTTGCATGGCGAGCGCGCAGGTGACGGCGATGAGACTCGTGGTGACAACTAGGGGTCTGAACATGTCGGTGTGCCTCGTATGGAGAGTGATGCAAGAAAAGAGAGGAGCGCCGCGAGCGCTAGTCCTCCTGTCGCTGCGCCTCGCGCAACTTCAGGCTGCGCGCGCTGAGCCACAGCTTCGCCGCGTAGCCCAGCAGCACGCCCAGTCCCACGACGTAGCCCAGAAGCAGGTATTGTTCGGCTGTGAGGTTCATGCGATGCCTCCGGCGGCGTCTGCCGTGCGATTCGCGATCGCATCTTCATCGATCTGCTGCAGGGCTCGCTCGCGCAGGTTCAGGCGGAAGCGGGCGAAGAGCATTCCCGCCATCAGCAGCGTCACGGGAATGAACCACAGGCCGAGCGTGAGCTGCATCTTCGGCTCGAGCGCGATCGAACTGGGATGAATGTCGGGCATGAGTTTCACGGACAGGTAGACCAGCGGCACGTCGAGGAAGGCGACGATGCCGTAGACCGCGCTGACGACGGCGCGGCGCTGCGGCGACTCGACGGCGGGTCGGATCATCAGGTACACGAGGTAGAGCAGGAAGAGCACCAGGCTGAAGGTCAGGCGCGGGCTCCAGGTCCACCAGGCGCCCCAGGCGCTCTTGCCCCAGATCATGCCTGTCAGCAGCACCACGGCGCAGAAGATGACGGTCACCTTTCCCGCCGCATGCGCCAGATCGTCCCACCACAGCCGCCGCTGCCAGAGATAGCCGATCGAGGCAACGAAAACGACCAGGGCCGCGACAAAGGTGTTGATGGCGACGGGCAGATGCAGATAGAAGATCTTCTGCACGGGGCCCATGCTTTGTTCGACGGGCGTGTAGACGAAGGCCATGACCACCGTCGCTGTGAGCAGCGCCAGCGTCACGAGCCAGTAGCCGATGAGGAGAGGTTTTGCGGCGTTCATGCAGCGCTCGTTACGGTTCAAGGACCAGTTCGAAGACCAGCCAGCTTACCACCAGGAAGATGAGATCGAAGGCGATGAGCGTGGCGAGGCCTGTGTTGTCGAGGGCTTCGCCCTGTTCGAACAGCCGGCGCATCAGTTGCGTCGACGTGATGACGATGGGCAGGCTCAGGGGGAATACTAAGAGCGCCAGGAGCCCGCCTTGCAGGCGCGTCGAGGAAACCGCGGCTGCAAACAGCGTTCCAACCGCCGCGAACCCCGTCATGCCCAGCGCCATCACCAGGGTGAACCCGCCCGGATGGGCCGACAGGTCAAAGCGAAACAGCAGGATAGCGACAGGCGTCACCACCAGGGCCAGGGCGAACATGAGCACCAGGTTCGTCAGCAGCTTCGCCAGATAGATCACGCCGCGATCAAGCGGCGCAATCATCAGCCCCGAGAGCGCCTCATCCTGCCGCTCCACCGCCATGGTCTTCTCGAAGCAGAGCACCCCGCCGAAGAGGTACGCGACCCAGAGGATCGAAGTGGCTTCGAAGCCGGTGACCGGCGCCCCTGCGCCCAGTCCCATGCCCAGGACGACGATGATGAGCACGCCCAGCACGACCACGAGGCCGATGGTCTGCTTGCCGCGGGCCTCGATCAGCAGATCCTTGCCGATCAGCAGCATGGTCTGGCGCAGGACGCGGCTCATTTTGCCGTCACCTCCGCCAGGATCGCCTCAGCGTCCACCTCCACAGCGGGGGCGTCGAGAATCAGCTTTCCCGTGCGCAGCACCAGCACGTGTTCGACCAGCCGCAGACTTTGGGCGATGTCGTGATTGCAGAGGATGATCGTCTTGCCGGCTGCCGCCAGGCGCGAGAGCATCTCCTCGAGCATGCGCGTCGAGGGCGCATCCAGTCCCGCGAAGGGTTCATCAGCAAGAAGCAGGTCCGGATCGTGCATCAGCGCCCGCGCGATCGAGGTCCGCTGCAGCATGCCTCGGCTGAAGGTCTTGACCGGGTCGTTGGCGCGGTGGGACAGTTCAACATACGAGAGAAGTTCGCTCGCGCGCTTCTCGGCTGCGGGAACGCCGTAGAGCCTGCCGAAGAAGTGCAGGTTCTCCCGCGGCGAGAGATCGCGATAGAGCA
>CAZZPX010000085.1:0-9693 GCA_964655955.1 uncultured Phycisphaerales bacterium
GGGGACGGCGACATGGACGCCGCCGTCACCGAGCACGACGATCGCAGCGTTCGCATCCTCATCAACACGAACAACACATTCGCCTCCGGCGCCGTGCTCAATGTCAATCCCACGGTGCGCCCGGAGGGGATCGACGCCGCGGATCTCGACGGCGACGGCGACGTCGACTTGGCGGTCGCCACCAGCGACGATAACGCCGGCATCAACACCGCGACCGTCTTCCTGAACAACGCGGGCTCCTTCGGCGGCCCCAACGCCTATCCGCTGGGCGGCTCAAACGCCGGCTCCATCCGCGCTGCGGATCTCGACTGCGACGGCGACATGGATCTTGCCGCGGCAAACGAAGATTCCGCCAATATCTCGCTCATTGCGAACAATGGCAACGCCACCTTCGGCGCCGCCATGCTCCTCGCCGCCGGCACCACTCCCGAAGCGCTGCTGACCACGGATCTCGACGGTGACGGCGATCCGGATGTGGCCACCGCCAATCGCGATTCCAATAATGTTTCCGTGGCGCTGAACGACACCTGTGCAGACCAGGGAATCCCCGGCGACCTTGACGGCGACGGCGACGTCGATCAGTCCGACCTCGGCATCCTGCTCAGTTGCTACAACACCGGCGACTGCGGCGACGTCGACGGCGACGGCGACACCGACCAGGCAGACCTCGGCGCGCTGCTCGCCAACTACGGCGCCTGATCCTTCCTGCCAGCCTCAATCCGCGAAGACGAGCCCGCGCCCTGTTCCTCCGTGCACCGAGGAGCGGGCGCGGCTTGTCGTTTTGCACGAGCATCCGCGCGCCAGACTCGACAGTGGATTGTCGTCTAGTAAATCCTGATATATGCCCATCTGAATTCTCATGACTCTCCCGTATCAGGCGCCTGACGCACCGCTCTCTTGCTCACTGGCGCCCGTGACCGTCTCCGCTTGGAGGTCGGCCGGTGCCAACGGACGGAAAGATGTACCCACCAACGGTTTCAGGAAAAGGAGAAACCCATGCGCCGAGGCGCTTTGTCAATTCATCTCACCGCGGCTGCCTGCGCCGCCTGCGTTGCTGTCGCGGGCACGGCCCAGGCCGTCACGCATGTCATTCAACTCGACGGGCTGGACTTCATTCCCGACGAGATTTCCGTCGCGCCCGGCGACACGATCCGCTGGGTCAACATCAGCGGCGCCCACACGGTCACTTCGGGCGCAAACTGCACCTACGACGGGATCTACTTCGATGAAGTCGTCGATCCCGCCAACCCCGTCTTCGAGTGGATCGTTCCCAACGATCTCAGCGGAGACTTCGATTATTACTGCCGCCCGCACTGTGCGTTCGGCATGGACGGCGTCCTGAGCATCGAAACTGACGGCGTGCCGCTGCAGATGACGCTCGACGGCGATCAGAACGGCAATGACTCGAACGGCGAAGGCAGCGGCACGGCGGTGTACTTCCCCGGCTCCATGCAGTTCTCCTGGGAGATTAACATCGACGCGCTCGACGGCAACGAAACCGCAGCCCATTTCCACGGCAACGCCCCGCAGTGCGAGAACGCCGGCATTCAGATTACGCTCCCCGCCGGCATGGAGAAGATCGGCATGGCCACGCTCACCGCGCAGCAGGCCACGAATCTGCTCGCCGGCCTGTGGTACGTCAATGTGCACACGAATCTCTATCCGCCGGGCGAGATCCGCGGCCAGGTCATGCCCGTTCCGCTCGAGGATCCGCTCGCCGACATTCCGCAGGGCGATTTGCACGTCGAGCTGACGACGCTCGCCAGCGGCCTCACCGCGCCCAACTGGGGCGCTTCAGCGCCCGGCGACGACAGCCGCCTCTTCGTCTCCGACCAGGACGGCATCCTCTGGGCGATCGACCTCGACACCGGCACGAAAACCGTCTTCCATGACGTGAGCGGCCTGCTCGTCGATCTCGGCGTCTTCGGACCCGACTCCTTCGACGAGCGCGGCCTGCTCGGCTTCGCGTTCCATCCGGACTATCAGAACAACGGCCTGCTCTACACCTACACCTCGCAACCGGTCGACGGCGAGGCCGACTTCTCCACCATGCCCGACGGCGAGGTAGCCAATCACCAGGCTGTCATCACCGAATGGGAGGTTCCGAACCCCGGCGACCCCGGGTCGGTCGTCGATCCCGGCAGCGCCCGCGAGTTGTTCCGCGTCGACGAGCCGCAGTTCAACCACAACGCCGGATGCCTGACCTTCGGTCCGGACGACATGCTGTACATCGCGTTCGGCGACGGCGGCGGCGCCGACGACAAGGACGGCCAGGTGTCGCTCGGCGCGCCGATCATCGGGCACGGCTGCATCGGCAACGGCCAGGACCCCACCAACCCCCTCGGCGCCATCCTGCGCATCAACCCGCTGGGCAACAACTCCGCCAACGGCGAGTACGGCATTCCCGGCGACAACCCCTTCGTCGGCAGCGCTGAACTCGACGAGATCTACGCCTATGGTCTGCGCAACCCCTTCCGCTTCTCCTTCGACATGGACGGCGGAACCATGTACATCCCCGACGTCGGCCAGGGCGACATCGAGGAAATTAACATCGGCGCCGCCGGGGCCAACTACGGCTGGAACCACAAGGAAGGCACGTTCTACTTCGTCGCCAACGGCAACGAAGGCGGCTACGTCACCGACATGCCCCTCGACGTGCCCGGCGGCCTGACCGATCCCGTCGCGGAATACGATCACGATGACGGCCTTTCCGTGATCGGCGGCTTCGTCTACCGCGGCGCGCTCTCCAAACAGGTTCTGGAAGGTCTCTACCTCACCGGCGACTTCGCACAGACGTTCAGCAATGACGGCCGGCTGTTCTATATGGATGGCACAAACACCATCCGCGAGTTCCAGCTCGTCGGCCAGGCGGGGCTCGGCCTGTCACTGCTCGGCTTCGGCCAGGACGGCAGCGGCGAGGTGTACGTCATGGCCAACGGCACCGGCACGCCGTTCGGCGATACGGGCGTCGTGCTGAAACTGCAGACTCGCCGCGGCGACCTTGATGGCGACGGCGACATCGACCAGGCCGACCTTGGTGAACTCCTCTCCGCCTACAACAACAACGACGGCGGCGACATCGACGGCGACGGCGATACCGACCAGGCGGACCTGGGCGCGCTGCTCGCGAATTACGGCACCTGATCAACTCGCCTCACGAACGACCCCAACCACGCTCGTCCCCGAGCGAAGGCGTCGCGCCCAACAGCGCGGCGCCTTTTTCTTCTCTCCAGTCCGCCGTGTGCGTGGTACGATGTGGTGCCGGTCCGCACACGCAGCACTGCGGCCATACGTCATTGAGCCGCTGCACCCGCAGGAGCGCTCTCATGCGCGTCGCCTATGTGCAATTCGCGCCGGAACTCTGCAATGTGGCGGCGAACGTCGCGACGCTGCGGCGGCTCGCCGCACGCTTCGACGAGGCTGATCTTGTCGTTCTGCCGGAGCTTGCGAACAGCGGCTACAACTTTCCCTCGCGCCAGGCGGCGGCCAAGTGCGCGGAATCGACGCGCGGCGGCCCGTTCCTCGAAGCGCTGCTTGGTATCGCCGCGAGCGCTGGCCAGCACATCGTGACCGGCTTGTGCGAGCGCGACGGGCAGGCGCTGTACAACGCGGCCGTCCTACTCGGCCCGACAGGCGTACTGGGCACGTATCGCAAGTTGCATCTCTTCGTTGACGAGAAGGACATCTTCGCGCCCGGCAACCTGGGGCTGCCCGTCTTCGATCTTCCAGGCGCGCGCGTGGGGCTGCAGGTCTGTTTCGACTGGATCTTTCCGGAGGCGTGGCGCGTGCTGGCGCTGCGCGGCGCTGAGATCATCTGTCACCCGGCGAACCTCGTGATACCCGGCAAGTGCCAGGCTGTCCTTCCCGCCCACGCCGTGTGCAACCGCGTCTTCATCGTGACGGCGAATCGCATCGGCAGCGAGGATGAACTGACCTTCACCGGCGAATCACTGATCTGCGGACCGGAGGGCGCAGTTCTCGCGCGGGGGCCGGCCGACACCGAGGATGTTCAGAGCGTCGAAATCGATCCAGCCGCCGCCCGCGACAAGCGCGTGACGCGCCGCAACGACATTTTCTCCGATCGCCGCCCGGAGGAGTACGCGGCGCTCTGTGCAACAGAGCCAACCTGACACCACCTGCTCACAACGTGCGCGGGGGGCGCATCACGGATCGAGGGCGGGGAGCAGTGCGCCCAGATCGCTGAGGTCGACGACGCCGTCCGCATTGAGGTCGCCGCGCCGATCGCAGCGCGGATCATCCGTCGAGCGTCCATACGACGCCAGGAGAATGCCGAGGTCGTCACGGTTGATCCGGCCGTCCTTGTCGAGATCGGCAGGCGGCAACTCGAGACGCCAGAGGAAATCAAGCGTCAGAAGTTGGTCGCGCATGTCGAGATACTCCATGGACTCATGTGTGCGGACTTCACCTCCCCACCACAACAGGGGCGTGACGTGAATGGTCTCGCCGCCCGCGCCGCTCGTGCCGTGATGGCTGCTGAAGCGTATCTCGGTGGGCTGCACGGCGAGCGAGGCGGAATCGCCGTGCGGGGTTCCTCCGGACATCGCGCGCGGCGGGTGATTCGCCGGGGAGATGACGCTGCGAATGCCGCGGTCGTCGCCGGCGTCGGTCACGGCCACGATGAATGACGAGCCGCGCAGCCAGTAGATGACGCCGCCCGCCATCATTGTCGTCGCAAGTTCACCGCCCGAGACGATCGCCGCCTTCACCTGCTGCGCCGGCACGTCGGCGTAGTATTCAATGTAATTCTCCTCGTCGCCCCAGATGGTGAAGAGCGGCAGCACATCCGGCAGGGCGACCGTGGAATCCCAACTGTCGTCGGGAACTTCCGCCGCCAGGATGATCGCCCACTGTTCGCCGCACGCAAAGCCCGTGATCGACGCGACCTCATCAGGCAGGATCGGCAGGGGCTCGGACCAGATGCGGACCGGCTTCATCGGGTAGCTCGCGACCGCTGACCCCTCCAGGAGCAGATCGAACGCCACGAAGAGATCCTGCCGATCCGACACGTCATTGGGACCCGCGTACACCCGCTGTCGCAGCGGCAGATCATCCGCCACGGGCAACTCCTCGAGCACGACCTGCGGCAGCCAACGGTCCACCGAATCCAGCACCGTGCGGCGCGTCGTCAGGATCGGCGAGAAGTTCTCCACGAATTCTAGGTGCAGGCGCGCCGTCTTGCAGCGATCGTGCGGCAGCACCCACCAGCGCGACGCCACCCAGTCGCTCTGCAACTGCGAACCCAGGCCCGTGTGATAGCTCATCGGCAGGAAGTAGCCGAGGTAGTCATTCGGCGCAGAACGACTGGAGCGAATGTGATACACCGGTCCGCCGGTGGGCGGTTGAATCGGCAGAGGCTCGCCCTCGAAGATCACCTGGTCCGTGCCGTCGCGCTCGAGCCGCTCGACCGAGCCGTATCCGTTGGAGATGAAGAACGGTAAGAACGCCTGCTTCTGCAGGCCGCCGGGCGCCAGGCTCAGGGGCCGACCGGTCACCCAGTTCGGCGTGGAGATGCGCCGGATGCCGCCGTTGTCAATGTGACTGTCCAGATAGATGTGCGGTCCATGCACTGCCGGTCGCGCATTGGAGATGCCGTGCGCCCAAGCCTGACCCCAGTGCTCGCCGTCGGGAGAGAAGAGCACGCGCGGCGCATAGGGGTCGGGCGGCGTGGCGCCGTTGGTGCGCGGAGAGTAGCGGGCCGTGTATGGCCCCCCCTGTTCGGGCGTCGGCGTGCGAATGATGAAGCACTCGCTCAGTTCGCCGTTCGCCAGCGGGCTGCCGTAGATGAACGAGGTGAAAGGCCGGGAGGGGTCGCTCGGATCGGGCTGAAGCCGGACAATACTCTCGTGCCGCAGATCGCCGCCGACCAGCAGGCCCTCAAGATCAGCCGTTGGGGCACAGCCGACGAACTGATTCCCCTCGAAACCGAGCAGTTCGTTCGACGGCACGCCGCTATGCGCGGGGCCCACACTTTGCCGCGGATCGAGTTCCGCGGGTCTTCTGTGCGAACCGTGGAAGTCGTCGAGAATCAACCACGGCTGATCGACGTAGTCCCAATTCGGCTGCGTGATGCTGACGATCCTGTTCTTGTCGAGGGCGTCGCCGAATGCCGCCAGCACGCGCACCCCCGCCTCATCATGCGGCAGGACGCCCGCGGCGTGCGCGTGCTGGGAGACCAGGTCGTGCCCCCCTTCGAAGATGACCTGCACCGGCTCCATGTGCCAGGGCTCGCCCACAGCGGGGCGCGTCGCCCTGAAAAAATAAACGCGACCGCCCGTCGCCCCGGGGTTATACAGGTAGTCCGTCAGCGTGAAACATGCCTCGAGCGGCGCCTCACCAGGCTGTGTCGGAAACCAGTTCTGCAGCGACCACTCGCGACCGCGATCGCGCCCCACGTCGACATCCTGTTCGGCATAGAGCAGTTGCCAGCTCAGGCCCTGGTCCTGAGAAGTGAAGATGGCGGTCCCGCCGATCGCCCAGCTTCCGCCGCCGTCATCAGACTGCCAGACCTTGCAGGCCAGCACGATCAGGCCGTGGCAGATCGCGCCTGAGTGCGGATGAAAGCAGCGGTCCGCCACGATCCCCCCCAGCAGGTCCGGGTGGGCTCCCGCATCCAGCAGACTGCGATTGCGCCCCTCGCCCGTCTGTTCCGCGGTCAGCACGGCGTCACCCGCCACGGTGAATACATCGAGATAGTCGACGGCGCTCTCGTAGACCACCATCAGCGGCGTCGTGCCGTCGTGGTCGAGACCGGTGGCGAAGATCCGCGTGGCGTTGTCCGTGTAGCGGACCATCTGCGCCAGCGGGGCCGAAGCGAGCAGACGGGGCTGCGCGAAGCGCGGCACGTGCGCTGCAAGTTGTTCACCTGCCACAGAATAGGAGATCGCCTCGCGCGAGAAGTTGAACTGCAACTCCGGAGAGCCGTAGAAGCCGTCGTCGAAGACGAAGTCCAGCCTGGCAGGGCGGTTGTGGTCTGTGGTCTGCCCCGTGGCGGACGGGGCCACGGCCGCGGCGAGCGCCACCACCGCAAGCGCAGTCAACTGTAGTCTGAGTGCCATGACAGCCACCTCGCTCGCACCAGCCGATCCCGCATCCCTGCGTTCTATCTCGGCTGTCGCCGGTCCTCGCTGGCTGAAGAAATCGAACCAAGAAGGCGATCCCGGACCAGCCGAGTGTACCATCGCCTTTCCGTCGCATCAGACAAAAACCGCCCGACACGCCGGAGGTCACCTTATCGGCCCGAACATCTGCCGATCTGAGGGCCGCCCGGTATGATCTTCGCGTGAGTTCGGGCTCCCTTGTCTCACGCGCGCTCCCAACGCCGCAACCCGTGCGCGGTTGATCCCAACAAGGCGCAGAAAGAGGATGCCTGCCGCCGTGAAGATCTTTCTCATCATCCTGTCCGTCTTCGTCGTCCTCCTGGTGGGAGGCGGCGTGGTGATCGGCCCGAAGCTGACCAGCACGTTCCAGGGATTCTCCAGCGAGAAGCAGGGAACCGCGGTCAAGCTGCACGTCGTCGCCCGCGACAGCCTCACCGAGGCTGTCTCCGCGCCCGGCACCATCGAGCCTCGCCGCGACGTGGACATCAGCGCCCGATTCAGCGCCCGCATCAAGCGGCTTCCCTTCGAGGAGGGCGATCGGGTCCAGGAGGGAGACGTTCTCGTCGAACTCGACGCCGAGGATCTCATCGCCGCTCTCGAACGCGAACGGGCCCGCCTCAAGAGCGAAGAGGCGCGGCTGGAGGGGGTGCGCGCCTCGCTCACCGTGGCCGAGTCCGAGTGGCGACGCCAGCGCGATCTCTATGAATCCAAGGACGTCGCGCTCGCCTCCCTCGAGCAGGCCGAGCGCAACTACTACACCATCAAGGCTGACCTCGAGTCCGCGCAGTACGGCCTGCTCATCACCGAGGCGACGATCCAGCAGCGCGAGGAGGAGTTGAAGTACGCCCAGCTTCGCTCGCCGATCGACGGCACGATCGTAAACATCAACGCGGAGGTGGGCGAGACCGTC
Organism: uncultured Phycisphaerales bacterium; assembly: GCA_964655955.1. Taxonomy (GTDB): domain Bacteria; phylum Planctomycetota; class Phycisphaerae; order Phycisphaerales; family JAGLTS01; genus CAZZPX01. Next base: position 8,029 of record CAZZPX010000085.1, read on the forward strand.
GTCGCCGGCACGATGAACAACTTGGGCACAGTCATTCTCAATGTCGCCGACTTCGACGAGATGCTCGTCAAGGCGCGCATCGGCGAGTCCGACATCGCGCCCGTCGCCGAGAACCAGGCCGCCGAGGTCTACATCAACGCCTATCCCGACGAAGTCTTCGAGGGCCGGGTGCATCGCATCGGCCTCAATCGCATGTTGGACAGCACGGGTGCGGGCTTCTTCGAGGTCGAGATCATTCTCGACACGAAGGGGATGCGCCTTTTCAAGGGCCTCAGCGCCAACATCGACGTGCACGTCGCGAACTATGAGAACGTCCTGACGGTTCCCTCACAGTGCGTGCAGGAACGTCTCGTCGACGAGCTTGACGACGAGGTGATCGAGGGCAGCGCCATCGTTGATCGCTCCAAGCGCTACGCGGATGTCGTGTACCGCTTCGTCGACGGCGAGACGATCGCCACGCCCGTGCGCGTCGGCGCCAGCGATCTCATCAGCACAATCATCGAGGAGGGCATCAGCGAGGGCGACGTGGTCGTCGCAGGCCCCTTCAAGACGCTGATGTCGATCAAGCACAAGCAGAAGATCTACGATGAGAACGAAAAAACCGACGCCGACGACGCACAAACGACCGAGGCGACCGGCCAGGGCGACGAGACAATCGACGGCGAGCCGAAGGACGACGACGCACCGCGAAGCGCAGACGAGGCGGCGGCGTCCGGCGAGGCTGAGCGATCCGATTCCGACATAGCGGGCGAGAGCGACTCCTCCGAGGACGGCTCGCTCGATCCTGACGACGCCTCCACCCGCGCTGCGGACGCCGATTTCCAGCGCCGAGCCGCCTGAACATGATCCTGATCGAGAACCTCAGCAAGGTCTATAAGGTCGGCGTGGAGGAGATACATGCGCTGCGCGGCGTCGATCTGCGCATCGAGGAGAACGACTTCATCGCCATCATGGGAGCGTCCGGCTCGGGGAAGAGCACCCTGATGAACATTCTCGGCTGCCTCGACCGCCCGACCTCCGGCCGCTACTCCCTCGACGGACGCCGCACCGATCGCATGAGCGCGGGTGAACTGGCGGAGATTCGCAACGAGCGGATCGGCTTCGTCTTCCAGTCGTTCGAACTCCTGCCGCGCACCAGCGCGCTCGCCAACGTCGCCATGCCGCTCATCTACAGCCGCAAGCTCTGGCTTGGGCGGCGTCGGCGCGCCCGGCGCGCCCTCGAGCGCGTGGGACTTGCCGATCGCGTGCGGCACCATCCCAACCAGCTCTCCGGCGGGCAGAAGCAGCGCGTCGCCATCGCCCGCGCCATCGTCAACGAACCTAGCATCCTTCTCGCCGACGAACCCACCGGCAATCTCGATTCCGCCACCACCGTCGAGATCATTGAACTCTTCCGCCAGCTTCACGCCGAAGGACAGACGATCCTCATCGTCACCCACGAAGAGGACGTCGCCTCCCACACAAAGCGCATTATCCGCCTGCGTGACGGCATGGTCGTGTCGGATCACCCGACGCACGCTGATCCCTATCACATCGCGGCCGTGCAACGCGCCTACGAGAGCGCCCGCCAGGCCCGTGCCGCGGTTCATCCGGAGGAGCACGAGTTGCGCGCAGGCGCCCCGGCCGCTGCGCCCGCGCCTTCGTAGGCGTAGCCGGCATGCGAAG
>CAZZPX010000086.1:0-9651 GCA_964655955.1 uncultured Phycisphaerales bacterium
CGCTGCGGGACCGGCGGCGACGGCGTAGTACATCGGCTCGCGCATCTCCGGCCCGGCCGGGCGGCATGCACGGGCCAGACGGGCGCGACGGCTCGCAACTCGCCGTCGACGCGCACGCCCAGGCGCAGCGCCGGGTCGAGCGATCCGGCATCGCGCGGCATGTCGAGGCGCACGCCGCACAGCGGCGGGTCCGCAAAGCCGCTCGCGCCGGGCGGGCGCTGCCGCCACGGCTCGAGCACGTCGACCGGATGCAGTTCGATGATCTGCTGCTCGCCGCGGTCGAGGCGCAGCAGGCAGCGGTCGGCCCCGGTTCGCGTCACCACGTCGTACAACTCGCCGTTCACGTGAATCTGCAGCGCCCACCAGCCGGAGAGCGCGGGCGCCCAGCGCAGGAGCACCAGCGTCGGGTGCTCGCGCTCGTCGACCGTGATGATCGGCTCGGCGGCGCAGGCCTGAATGTCGGGAATCTCCCACATCAGCCGGCCTCCACGTACTCGATCTCGTAGCTGAGCGAGCAGACGCGGCCGATGTCGATTTCGCCGGCCGTGTCGAAGCGCACGATCATCAGGTTCGCGTACGTCGCGCCCTGGCCGTCGATCAGTTCCGCGGCCCGGCCGTCGCACTTGGCGAGAATCGCATCGCGCAGGATGAGCAGAGCCGGCACATCGGGCGCGACGAGGCGACCTGTCTGCACGAGGCGCGTCGCCGTTCGGCCCAGGCAGGTCAGCCGCGCCCCGTCCACGCCGGGCGCAGTCGTCTCCTGGACGCGCAACCCCGCCGTTCGCCGCGCGAAGCGATGCGGGCCGCTGCCAAACAGATCCGCGCCGTCGTAGCTGCTCATGTCGCCGCCTCCACGCTGATCGGATCCGCCGTGCCGTCCGCCGAGCGGGCCAGGAATCGCAGGTGCCGTCGCAGGCCGTTCTTCGGCGTGGCGACATCATGGCAGGCGATGAGGACGGCGGCGGCGCTGACGCGCACGCGCTTGCCGTCCGCGGCGCCCAGCGACGCCTCGAAACTGAGTTCGCCCTCGCCGCCCAGTGCCGGCCCGTGCGGGAAGGCGGCCGGTTCGACTTCGACGATGACTTCCACGCGCTCACCGCAGGCATCCACGAAGCGGATGTGCCGATCGCCTCCGCCGCGCTCCGCGAGCGTGCGCGCGGCCGTGCGTTCGACCCGTACGCATAACACCGGCTGCAGTGCTGCGCCCGCGAAGGTGACCAGGTTGGGATTGAGCCACAAGGCCATCGCGATGCCTCCCCTTACGCCCGCCGCAGTTGAATCAGGCCGGCGCGGCGAGTTGCATCCGCGACGCCGTCACCATCCAGGTCGAGATGCAGCACCAGCCGGGCCCGCTGCAGCGCGAAGCGCCGGCGGTACATCCGCGCCTTGGTCCAGAGCAGGTCCGCCTCCGTGACGAGGCTCGCCGCCGCACTGAAGATCAGTTCCAGCGCCCCGTCGGCTTCGACCAGCCGCAGCGCCCCGGGATTGACGATGGCGTCTTCCGTGATGTCCGCATCCGACCCCGCCAGGCCGACTTCCATCGTCTGCAGCAGGTGCGTGTGCACGATGGCGATCTGCGGCGCGAAGGTGTTGATCGACAGTGGCGCATCCGCCTGGTCGCCAGGCGGGATCGCCGCATCGTCCAGCCCCGCCCGCAGCAGGCTCACGGTCAGCGTCTGGGCCGTCGGCACGGCCAGCACTTCGAGCGGCAGGTCGCCCACGAGCGCCACGTGCCCAGCCGCAACTCCGACGGCCGAGAAATCCGCGCCGGCCGCGGTCAGCGTCGTCCCCGCAACGGCGACGCTCTCCACGGCGATGAGGCGCTGCGCTGCGAACGACACGTCGCGGAGCAGCCCCGGCTCCAGGCTCAAGAGATCTCGATCAGTCGCCGCCGCCATGTCGCGCCTCCTTCACTTGCGAGAAGAAAGGGAAGAAAACCGGCCGACAGCGCGAAGCCGCCGGCCGGCGCACACGGGAGGAGAGAATCACGTCGTCGCCAGGCCCTGGATCAGGCCGTGGGCGTTCTCGTTGCGCATTTCGAGCGTGTATTCGCCGATGATCTGGCCGACCTCGCTGTCGCCGCTCGCCGCCAGGGGCTTGTAGAAGAAGCTGCGGCCGCTGAGCGGCAGCACGTCCACGCGCGAGCTGTCGAGCAGCAGCACCGCATCGGCGGGGATCCAGCGCGAGAGGACGACGCGGCAGACGCCGAAGTCCGACTCGTAGACGCTGACGAGATCCCGGAAGTTCTCATCGCGCGCCCCGTAGGCCCGGCTGTCGGAGATGAAGCTGTTGATGCGGCGCTTCTGGAAGCCGCTCACCGCGATGGTGTCGATGCGGGCGCTGGACTGCTCCCAGATCTGCCGCAGCGCCGCGTTGAGGACGGCTTCGTTCAGGAGGTCCTCGCCCGTGCCGTCGCCGATGGGGATGGCACCGACGCCAGGCATGAAGAGATTGGTGGCGAGCGAACCGACGATGCCGCGCATGGTGCGGCGCGTGTCGGCCCCGCCCTGCGGGTCGCTGGCGCCGGCGACGCCGTTGATGACGCAGTTCTCCAGGTCCCGGATCAGCTCGCGCAGGCGCTCCTGCTTCTGATAGTCGAGTTCATCCGCCAGGCCGATCTGGTTGGCGGCGAGCTGCGAACCGGACACTTCGACGGCGGCGGTGAAGATCTGCGTGTAGTTCTGCCTGCGGACGCGGTTGGTGAAGCGCGTCGCGGGTCGGTCAGCTCCTTCGAGAGCGGCGTTGCCGAGGATGACGATGGTGTCGCCGTTGCTGACGACCTGCTTCGTCGACCCGCCGTAGCCGCGGACGACATCGATCTCGTCCGGATCAGGGACGGTATCGACGGCGGTGACGAGCATGACCTCGGTCGAGCCGGCGATCTTGATCTGGTCGCCGATCTGGAAGCGGGCCCCGTGCGCGACCTTGAAGGTAGTGGTGTCCTTGCCGATGTCGTTCAGACCGTCGTGCGTGATCGTGTCGGTGTTGGGGAGCAGTTCGTCTTCGAGCCATTCGTGCACGGTGGACGTCGCCGCCCGCTGCGGATCGCCGAGATGGTCGAGCAGCGGCGTTTCATAGGGGCTGACGATCCCGATGATGTCGGAGACGTCTTCCGCGATTTCCGGCAGCGTCGCCCCCGCCGAATACGTGGCCTTGCCAGTGAATGCCATGAGAAATACCTCCGTTGGATTGCCGGTCACAGCCGCACGTGCGTGCACGTGCGGGAGAGAGTCACACCACCGCCGCCCGTCCGCCGTTGCGCTTCATCCGCATGTACTGCAGCAGCTCCGCGCGCTTGCCCGTCGACATGGCCGAGTAGGCTGCATCGAGCACCGGCGCTCGGCCCAGGCTGCGGCGTGCGCTCATGGTCGGCGCCTGTTTCGGCGCAATGCGGTCGGGGAAGAAGAGATGCGGCTTGCGCCGCTTCAGCTCGGCGACGACTTCCGCGGCGTCGCCCTGCGCGTCGGTCATCCGCTCCAGCAGCAGGTGGGCGTCGTCGAGGTCGATCGCCCCGGCCTGGATGAGGGCGCGATCGAGCAGGCGCTGCCGCTGCGTCTTCTCGAGCGCCGCGTTGACGCCGGCGAGCTGCGCCTGCAGTTCCGCGATGTCGTACTGCGACTCGGGATCGGGCGCGGCGGCGTCCAGCTTGGCCTGCCCGTCATGCCCGCGAAGGCGGGCATCCAGTTCTGCGCGGTCGCCGTCGGTCTGTTCGCCTGACGTGTGGGCCGCCGATTGGTGTTCTTCATTGTGCTTGTCTTGCATAGCTCGCTCCGAAAGTTCGCGTTGCCCGCTGTGTCACTCGTCTCAGATCACGCCCTCGTCGCCGCTCGCGTAGCCCAGTTCCGCCAGCACCTGCTGGCGCGGGACTCCCAGTTCGACCTTCAGCCTGGCGTCGAGCAGTCGCCGCGAGCTGTCCTCCGGCAGGGGGTTGGGCCAGACAACCTGCACGCGGCGATCGCTCGGCCTCGTCCGGAGGACGCCGCCCAGATCGAGCGCGTGCAGCACCAGTTCCGCCAGTTCGGCAAGCCCTCGGCCGTAGGTGATGCGCTTGCGTTGCGTCTTGGCGAGCAGTCCCATGAGCGTGATGCGCAGGGCGTTCTCGCTTGACAGCGTGCCCACCTTGGCGCGGATCAGGCCTGCGGCAAGCGGTGACACGGCCGACGCCTTGTCCAGCGCCTCGCGAATCTCGCGGATGTGCGCTTCTTCGCTGGGCGAGGCCGCATCCCCGCCGAATGCTTCGATCGACGCGTCCTTCTCGTCCGTGGTCCACATCTGCCCCGGGCCGATCGGCCGGTCCGTGAAGCCTTCGATGCACTTGCCCAGGTACATCTGGAAGGACTGCAGCGTCACGCGATGGGCCCGATCGCTCAATCGCGTGTTCAACTCATCCTGCAGCGGGATCAAGGGCTCCACCTCGCTCAATCCGTCGTAGCAGTACGGCTGGCTGAGGTTCTGCATGTGCACGATCGGCAGTCGGCCGAGCAGGTTCGGCTCGCTGGCGATGAGTTCGCCATCGAGATACACCTGGTGATGCTGGGCCGAGAAGATCTCGAGGTACTCCGCCCGGGTACGGGCCTGGGCGCTCGCCGCCTTGCCCAGAGCCTTGTTGAAGACGCGCTCGATGAAGTTCGAACTGTCCACCTGGTTCAGTTCCTGCTCGCAGCGGATCACGTAGCCGTCGAGCACGCGGTAGTCGTGCGGGTTGAGAAGGGGGATCGAGCGCGGCGCCTCCAGCGTCTCCAGGCGCAATTGCGTGGCTCGGGCGATGATTCGCTCGAGGGCATCGGGGTTAGACGGGGCGCTCGCGCTCGATCGGCCTCCTTCTGTGGCAGCATGGGTGAGCGGTGCGGCGGTGCGCAGGAGCAGATCCACTGAGCCGTACACCGAGCCGAGCAGCGCCATGTCCTGCAGCAGGCGGATGCCGCCGCTCGCCTCCAGCACAGCGTCGAGGACGCGTTCGATGATGGCGCCCAGGTGCTTATCGCCGGCCAGGCTGGTGAAGCGCACGGATTTGCCGAACATGAAGTCGACCAGGGCGTGCACGCGCCAGGCGATGTCGTTCTCGATCACGATCTCGCGCGAGGCGCGATCGTCCTGCGCGCTGTTGCCGGGCAGGCGCAGGCGCTCAGGCAGGCCCGCCTCCTGCGCCAGGCGGCGTTTGCCCGTGCGGGTGCAGATCTCCTGGGGGTTGCGGTAGTAGTTCCACAGCTTGTACAGGCGGGGCAGGCGATCCGCGATGTGCTCGGCGAGAAGCAACTCCAGCAGCGCCTCGTCGAGTCCAATCGCCAGGAAGGGGTCCAGATCGCGCTTCATCGTCAGCCCTCGTCAGTGCGGCTCGCGGCTGTGCGAGTCTCCACACTGGGGCGAGCGGTCAGGCGGGCGCGCTGAACGGCGGTCGTGGAGCGGGCGAGTCTCTCGCGATCAGGTCGAATCGCCCGGGGCAGGACTGCTGCGCCGCTGCAAAATGTCCTGGGACTTTCACCTCAGGCGGCGCGAGACGGCGCCGCCTTGCGCGCACCGGCGCGGCGGTGGGGGAGCGCATGCGCCCGCGAGGTTGGCCACTGGCGACTGCGGCTCGTGCCTCGCCTTCGACCCCGGGCTCTCTAGGAGAAGCGCGGGGGCCGTGAATGGTGGGGCGCGCCAGGGTGGGGGGGGGGGGGGGGGGGGGGGGGGGGGTGGTGGGGGGGGGGAGCGCTGAGGAGTTCGACGCGGCTGTACTGGTCGAGGTTGTAGTACGCCAGTTCGCCGTCGTCCTTGCGCAGCAGCACCCGATCGAGCCAGAGACGGTCGTGTTTGGCATGGGCGAACCAGGAGCCCGTCTTCTTCTGCTCGACGGCGACGACCTCACCCTCGACGACCGCGGCCCACGCCCCGCCGCGGCGGCGAAGCTGCTGAGTCAGGCGCACGCGCTGGCCGGGTTCGAGCGTGGGAATCGCGGTGGTCATGATGGGGGAAGTGTACGAGGGCGGAGACAAGGGAACAAACGGCGGCGGGTCGGAGGGGTCCCCGGGGGATGTCGGCTCGGGTCTCGCCTCGGCCCCGGGCTTTGCAGAGGGGTCAGAGCGGAGACTTCAATGCGGTCGGGCCCAGCGTCACGATCGTTGCCTCGCCCAGGTCGCGCTGCGCCAGGTAGTCGTTCACCTGCTCGAATTTCACGCTGTCCACGCGCTCGGCGAGCTGCTCGAGCGTTCGAGCCTGGCCGCGCACGAATGTCTCGTTCGCCAGAGCGCTCGCCCGGGCGGACGTCGACTCGCCGTGCATCACGATGCGCGACTTGAGCCCGGTCACGGCACGGTCGAATTCGTCGCGGGCAATCCCCTCGCGCAGGCGGCGCAGCTCGTGCACGAGGACGTCGAGCGTCTCCTGGGCGCGTTCGGGCGTGGTGCCCGCGTAGCAGACGGTGCGCCCTTCGTCGCGGCCGGGCGCGTACGAGGCGTGCACCGAGTAGCAGAGCGAGCGTTTCTCGCGCACCTCGGTGAAGAGTCGGCTGCTCATTCCCGCCCCGAGTGCCGCGATGGCGACGCGCTCGCGCATCGAGGTCTCCTCAACCTCGCGCGGGGCGTCGAGCATCAGGCCGATCTGCACCTGCGCCGACTCGTCCGAGGCGTGATGCAGGCCGCGGTCCGTCCGCTCCTCGCGCTGCGGTTCGATGCTGTCGCCCTCCCAGCCGGCGAGCAGTTGATTGAGCTGGCGCGTGAGCTTGTCGGGATCGATGTCGCCGGCGATGCCGATGATGCTGCCGCCGGGCCGGAAGCGCTCCTGCTGAAAGCGCCTGACGTCGTCGAGCGTCGCCGCGCGCAGCCCTTCCAGCGAGCCGTAGCTGGAGCGGTTGTAGGGCGCCTGGACGTGGTGGCGCTTGAGCAGGACGAAGGCCTTTTCCTGCGGCTCGTCGTCGAGGCCGATGAGCGACTGCAGGCACAACTCCCTGGCGGGCGTGAGCGACTCTTCCGCCAGGCGCGGCCGGCGCACCATGTCCACGAGCAGCGGCAGCGCTTCGTCGAGCCGCGCGCCCAACAGGGTCATGGCGAGGCCGAGGTGCCGCGTCTGGGCGTTGGCGTGCCGCGAGATACCCAGCAGATCGAGGGCGTCGCTCTGCTGGCGACTGTCGAGCTCGCCGGCCCCGCGAAAGATGAGTTCGCTGAGCAGCGCCGATAACCCGAGGCGATCCTCAGGCTCTCCGGCGGTGCCCGCGGGAATGAGCCAGCTCACCGCCGCGGACTTCACCCCCGTCATGCGCTCCATCACCAGCTTGACGCCGCAGTCGAGGTCGCGGCTCACGATTGCTGTCATCCTCGATTCCTCTCGTTGGTGCACGCCCGCGGCGCTATCGGTCCACCCCAGGCCGCACAGCCTACCCCAGTTGGCCTCATCCTACCGCAGCATTCCCGAGCGCGGCGCTTTTGCGTGCCTCGCGATTGACCGTTTCTTAGAGTAGACGGTGCGGGCACAGTGCCCCGAGAATGAGGCGGTGGTATGCGACTTGTCATCGACACCCTGGTTGCCCTGATGCTCGCCGGACTGCTCGGCGGGATTCTGCTGCATCGCCAGCAGGACCAGGCGGGCGAGGCGCAGATCGAGCAGGTGCAGGCGGCGCTGCGACAGATTCAGCAGCAGGTCGCCTTCCATGCCGCCATGGCCGATACGGACCTGACCGGTCGCGGCTTCCCCGCCCAGATCGATCCGGAATGGTTCGCAGGCCCCGTGCCCGAGAATGCGCTGGCGACGGGGAACTACCCCTGGATCGAGATCGCGGGCCGAGGCCAGGCGGATCTTCTGCATCCGCCGGTGCGCGTGCTGCTCGACGAGTCGTACGCGGCCTTCTGGTACAACCCCTACCAGGGCGTGGTGCGGGCGCGGGTGCCGGCGGACGTCAGTGACGACCGGGCCGTGCAGCTCTACACCCAGGTGAACGGCGCGCGCGTGGACGGCGTGGTGGATCAGACGGCCCTGCGCGCCCTGACCGAGGCGGTGAGCGGCGACTAAGTCAGGATCGCGACGCCAGCATGTCATGCATGGTGAAGAGCCCCGGGGGCTGGCGGACGAGCCAGCGGCCGGCCCGCAGCGCGCCCGCGGCGAAGACGTCGCGCGAGGTGACGGCGTGGCGCAGCTCGACGATCTCGCCCGCCCAGGCAAAGCGGAGCGTGTGCTCGCCGGGGACATCGCCGCCGCGAATCGAGAGGATCTGCTCCTCGCGCAGTTCGCCTCCCGCCGCCCGCACCGCCTTGGCGAGCATCAGCGCCGTGCCCGAGGGTGCATCCTGTTTCGCCACGTGATGGGCCTCAACGAGCGACACATCGGCCTCAATCCCGAGCGCAACCGCCGTCTCGCGCGCCAGGCGGGCGAGGAGATTCGCGCCGATCGAGGTGTTCGCCGCTGTGAGCACCGGCGCGACGGCCGCGGCCTCCGCAAGCGCCGCGTGCGTCGCAGCGCTCAGGGCCGTTGTCGCCACCAGCAAGGCGGTTTTGCGTTCCCGTGCGGCGTTGGCGGCGTTGGCGGCGCCTGCGTCACTTGAGAAATCAACGATCAGGTCCGCTGACGGGCACTCCTGCATTCGCCCGCTGCGCGGGGTCGCATCGGCGTGCGGCTGCTCGCGCGCGGCGTCCGCGAAGAGACGATCGACGCAGCCGACCAATTCGAGGTCGTCGGCGGCTTGAATCAAGTCGCAGATCTTTCTTCCCATCCGACCCCCTGCACCGTGTACAATGATGCGCATGTGCTGGCACCCTCTTGCGTTGAATGACTGAAGCTCAAGCGTCTAGGATACATGGCCCGATAGAGAACAACATCTGAGTTCGCCGTTCTGGTCCCGTATTGATCGAACCTGTCCAACAAGCTCCGACACTTTCTACAGGAGGCTGATCAATGGCCAAAAAGAGGACAGCAAAGCGTGCCACGAAGAAGGCCACGAGCAAGAAAGCAACCCGTAAGAAGGCTGCCAAGAAGACCACTCGCAAGAAGGCCACCCGCAAGAAGGCGACCCGCAAGAAGGCCGCCAAGAAGAAGACCACTCGCAAGAAGGCCACCCGCAAGAAGGCGACTCGCAAGAAGGCGACTCGCAAGAAGGCGACCCGCAAGCGTGCCCGTCGCAAGACGGCCGCCGCGGCGCCCGAGACCCCCATGTAATCACACGGACGAGCGGCAAACACAGCTTCGGCAAATGAATCTCAGACGCTTGCAGGGAACGGATCGACCGTTCCCTTTTTTCTGCGCGCTGCCGCCGCACTGGCGGAATTCAGCCACCACGACCTCGTCCCTTCACGTGGACGCGGTCTCGATTCGGCGGCTGGCTCAAGCGGCCTGGTCGCGCGAGCCCGGCTTACGAATGTTGAGCGGTGCATCGGCCGGCTCGACCCAGTCCTCGCAGTTGCTCAGCGTCAGCGACATCGGCTGCACCTTGCGATACCCCAGCCGCCGGATCACCTCCAGCACGTCCGTCCAGGAGGGGAAGCTCTTGCCGTTGACCCGCTTGAAGGCGTCGACGGCCATGATGAAGAGGAACTGCTCCTGCGTCATTTCGCCCTCTTCAGCGGAGCGCGTGAAGTCGGTGCGCCGCCGACCGGGACCGCGTCGATGCTCGAGTCCGGTGGGGCTCTCGCCCTGCAGATGTCTCCGATCGATGCCGCTGCGCCGATCGACGACGTCGCGGCGCTC
>CAZZPX010000087.1:0-9616 GCA_964655955.1 uncultured Phycisphaerales bacterium
GGCGGAATTGCGCACGATCCTGCTGGAACTGCGCCGCGCGGAGGAGCGCTTCCAGGCCTGGTACCACGCAACGCAGGACGAGCCGCTGCGCGCGATCCCCCGCCTCGTCTGGGGCACCGACGCCAACCCCGCCCGCCGCATCCAGATGCAGCTCTTCCGCGAGTGGCACCTGGAGACGTACGGCGAGCCGGTCGACATTGTCACCGACCCCGCCACGCGCGGCCAGACGCAGACGACCAAGACAGTCATCCAGTGCATCGCCGGCACGGGGCCCGACATCATCGAGGTGTACGGCCCGGCGCAACTGCGCCAGTTCGTCGACAGCGGCATCGCGCTCGACCTGACCGAGCAGGCGCAAGCGGGCGGGTATGGACTGGACCACATCTTCGAGGCTGCCCACTCCAGCCTCGCGCTCGACGGCAGGCAGTACGGCTTCACCTGCAACGTCGGCTACGTCGTCCTCTTCTATCACAAGGATCTCTTCGAGGAGGCGGGGATCGAGCCGCCGACCGGGCCGTGGACGATTGACGATCTCATCGCAATGGGGCCGCGGCTGGCGGAACAAACGCCGGGGCGGAGGCGCTACGCGATTCTGGGCATGCACCCCTGGCCAATGGCGCTGGCGGACGGGGCGCACTTCTTCAACGAATCCGGCACGGTCAGCATCTACAACTCGCAGCGCACGGTCACCGCCTTCCGCGCCTTCCAGGATCTGATCTACGAACACGGGCTGATGCCCAGCCCCGCGGAGACGGCAAGCATGTCCGCGGCGGGAGGCTTTGGCGAGAGCAACATTCGGCTCTTCATCCGCAAGGCGGCGGCGATGGTGGTCGGCGGACGCTGGGACTACGCCACGCTCGCGCAGTACAACCGCGACCGCGTCATCGTGCCGGCAATCGCGCGCGAACTGGCCCGGGCTGATCTGGACAGCGGAGCGCGCGCGGCGCTGGAACGCATCCGCACCACGTTGCAGATCGACGTGCTCAATGTGCTCAGCGACGACGATTATGAGTTGATGTGCTCGCTTCTCACCGAGGCGGATCGGGCGCAGCTCCTGCGGATCGGCGTGGCGCACATTCCCAACAGCGCCGGCCCACCGGTGTACGAGGTTGCCGGTCGCGTCTCGCTGGTCAACCAGGCGTCGACGCATTCTGAATACGCTGCCCGCTTCGTCGAGTTTCTCGCCTCGCGGCGTTACAACGAGCAGATCAACGGCTCGTTCGATTCGATCTGCGGCGTGCCGGCGTACTGCACGGACGCGGACGGTATTTCCGGGCCGCCGCGCGCCCTGCCGGGTCTGGAGGACTTCGACTCGCCGCTTTTCGTCGAGGCGGTGGCGGAGTACGGCGAGGACTGGGAGTTGAGCCCGTTCGTCGGCAGGCAACGCTTCGGCGAACTCGTCGGCCAGGTCATGGACCAACTCCAGACGCGCAACATCAGTCCCGCTGAAGCGGCGCGACTCTGCGAGGATCGCATCAACCGCCAGATGCACGACAACATCACGCGCGAGCCGCATCTGCGGGCGCTGTGGGAGAATCTCACGGGGCGCACGTTTGAGCCGAGCCTGCCGCTCGACGCGCAGTTGCGCGAACACGGCGCCGTGGCCCCTGCGGAGGAGGAGCCGCAATGACGCGCCGGCGCACGCTGTGGATCGCCCTGCTCTTTCTGCTGCCGAACCTGGTCGGCTTTGTGGTCTTCACCGCCGGCCCGGTCGTCTTCAGCCTGTGGATGAGCCTGACGGACTGGGCGCTGACCCGGCACAACGCCTACAGCGACACGCCGATCGACTTCGTCGGCCTCGAGAACTACGCGCGGCTGCTCGTCGGCGATGAGTCGGAACTCTTCTGGGGCTACTTCTACAACACGATCTTCCTGATGCTGGGCATTCCCATCAGCATCGCCGCGTCGCTGGGGCTGGCGCTTTTGCTCAACAAGAACATCGGCCCGCAGCGTCTGCGGACGCGCGCCGGGTCGGTTGCCATCGCCGTGCTGGCGACGCTGCTCACATGCGCGGTGATCTGGGTTTTCAGCACGCCGGGGCCGATGCCGGAGGCGGGCACGCAGGAGTGCATCGCTGCGTCAGCGGACAGTGGTCTGGGAAACCTCAGCAACTGGCGCGTGGCGCAGTTGCGCAGCCAGACGGCGGTGCTCGCCGTGGCGCTGCTTGGCGCGCTGGTCGCGGCGGGCCTGGCGATCGGGCCGGTCTTCTTCCGCACCGTGTTCTACCTGCCGAGCATGCTGGCGGGCGTGGCGATCTTTCTCTTGTGGAAGACGCTCTATCGCTCGGAAGGCGGGCTGATCAATGCCTCGCTGCGGCCGGCGCTCGATTCGCTGCAGGCAGCGGTCGTATCCACGCCGAACTGGTTGTGGTACGGCTTCGGCGTTCTGCTCTGGACGGCAGGCGGGGCGCTGTGCCTGTGGATGCTCTGGCGCGGCGTGCGGGCGCTGTTGAGCCGCGACATCAGCGAGCTGAGTCTCGTGGGCTTACTTCTGGGAACGGTGTGTCTCGGCGGCGCGATCTTCGGGCTCGGTTACGTCTGCTGCCAGCTTCCGCAGCGCTCGCTGTTTGCTTCGGAGCTGGCGCTTCTGTCGAGCACGGATCTGCGGGAGATCGGTGCGGCGATCATCTCGCAGTTTCCCGCCGCCGACGCTGAGGAAGTGCGCCTGCTCGTGCTGACGCTCGGCGATCAGATTCGTCCGGCGACGGCGATTGCGCAGTTCGCCGATCTCGGCCTCGACGGATCCGCTCTGCGCGACATCGTGATGCAGCACACCCAGCCGCTGCACCAGGGCCTGACGTTCGGCGACGGCCTGAGGCCGCCCGAGTGGCTGACGGATCGCACCTGGGCCAAGCCGGCGCTCATCATCATGGGGATCTGGACGGCGGCGGGCGGCGGCAACATGCTGCTCTATCTCGCGGGCCTCTCCAACATTCCCGCTGAACTCTATGAAGCGGCGGACATCGACGGCGCGCGCGGCTGGCAACGCTTCGCGCACGTCACCTGGCCGCAACTGGCGCCGACGACGTTCTTCATCGTCATCATGTCGACAATCGGCGGCCTGCAGGGCGGCTTCGACCAAGCGCGCGTCATGACCGAAGGCAAATACGGCACGACGGTGCTCAGCTATTACCTCTACAACGTCGCCTTCGACGATCAATTCCAGCTCGGACTTGCCTCCGCCATCGCCTGGGTCATGTTCATCATGATCTTCCTCATGACGCTGGCGAACTATCGTTTCGGCAGCAGGGCCACCAACCTATGAGCACGCGCACCGGCACATCTTCGGCTTTCGTGTGGCGCGGACTCGGCTTCGCGCTGCTGGTGCTGCTGGCGGTGACCTTCACCATCCCCTTCATCTGGCAGGCGCTCCTGTCGCTCTCCAGCAATGCCGACACGGAACTGATCAGCAGGACCGGCCTGCCGCCGGCCCTGCATCCCGAGAATTACACGCTCATGATGCGGCTGATCCCCTTCGGCAAATACTTCTTCAACTCCGTGTTCGTGGCGGCGTGGATCACTTTGATCCAGGTGGTCAGCTCCGCGATGGCGGCGTACGCCTTTTCGCGCATCCACTGGCCGGGGCGCGACAAGGTGTTTCTGCTGTACCTGGCAACGATGATGATTCCGGATGTCGTGCTGATGGTGCCGCGCTTTGCGATCGTGCTGGGTCTCGACATGTACAACAACTACGCCGGGCTGATCCTGCCGGTCAGCTTCAGCGCCTTCGGCACGTTCCTCCTGCGGCAATTCATGCTGACGATCCCGCAGAGCCTCGATGAAGCGGCGGCGATCGACGGCGCGAGCCACTGGCAGATCTTCACACAGGTAATTCTGCCCCTCGCGCGCCCGGGACTGATCGTGCTGGCGATCTTCACGTTTCTCTTTCAGTACAACTCGTTCTTCTGGCCGCTGATCATGATCAAGGACCAGAACCTGCGCACGCTGCCCATCGGGCTCCTGGAGTTCGACACGAGCTACGGCCAGGACACGCCGAAGATCATGGCGGCAAGTTTGCTGGCGATGATTCCCGCGGCGCTGCTCTTCATCGTGATGCAGAAGTATCTGGTGAAGGGGATTCAGTTGGGTGCGGTGAAGGGATGAGCGGCAAGTGCTCATCGCTCAGCGCTCCGCTGCGCGTCGCGGCCAAACTCACTGCGGGCGATTTCCCGGTTCCCCAGTTCCCCCTCAATCCATCATCGGCGCTTCGCCGGTCCTGGGCCGACGGCGGGGGCGGTGCAGGGCGGCGTCCGTCGAGTACAGGATGATCGCCAACCAGATGAAGCCGAAGGCGAGCAGGCGCTGCCAGGCGAGCGTCTCGCCGAACCACAGGGCGCAGAGCAAATGCCCGCTCGGCGCGAGGTACTGCAGAAAGCCCATCGTCGTGAGTTGAATGCGGCGAGCGGCGGCGGCGAACCAGAGCAGCGGCACAGCCGTCACCACGCCCGCGGCGACAAGCAGCAGATCCATCCGCAACGAACCCGCCAGGAACGCTCCCTCGCCCGCCGCGCCGATCCACGCCAGGTACACCAGCGCCAGCGGCAGAAGGATGTACGTCTCCAGCGTCAGCCCCACCAGCGATTCCACGCGGGCCGTCTTGCGCAGCAGCGCATAGAGCCCGAACGACACGGCGAGCACGAGCGAGACGAGCGGCAGGCTGCCGACGAGCCAGGTCTGCACCGCCACGCCGATCGTCGCCAGCGCCACGCCCAGCACCTGGAGTTTGCGCATGCGCTCCCCGAGGAAGATGAAGCCGAGCAGCACGTTCACCAGCGGATTGATGAAATAGCCGAGACTCGCTTCGAGGACGCGATCGTTCTCGACGGACCAGATGAAGACAAACCAGTTGATGGCGATGAGGACGCTGCTGAGCAGGAGCGTCGCCGCCGTGCGCCGATGCCGCAGCGCCGCGCGGGCGACGCCCCACTGCTTGCGCAGCAGCATGAGCAGGCTGAGCAATACGACCGACCAGACGATGCGGTGCATGAGCACCTGCATGGCGGGGACGGAGGAGACCGCCTTGAAGTAGAGGGGCACGACGCCCCAGGCGCCGTAGGCGAGCACGCCGTAGAGCACCCCGACCCGGGCGCGGCGTTGGCGCTCGTCATGTTCGCTGTGCACGGGTTGCCTGGGCAGGTTCGACACGCGGCCTCGGGGTTGCTGGCGACAAAGGCCGGCATGATAGCGTCCGTGCCGTCTGCGGCTGCGCGGTGCGTCGCGGCTGCGCCCCGCACCCGCTCGGCGCGCAAAAGCGCCGCGGGCGGCACCCGCGGCGCTGAAGTTCGCATCGAGGTGTCAGGCTCGACTCAGCAGCCGACGCCGTAGTTGCCGAGCAGCGCGCCGAGGTCGGCCTGGTCGGTGTCGCCGTCGCCGTCGATATCGCCGCCGTCGTCGACGCCGTAGGCGCTGAGCAGTTCGCCGAGATCAGCCTGGTCGACGCAGCCGTCGCCGTTGAGATCGCCGGGGAGTGAGAAGCCAGGAGGCGACCAGACGGCGACGCCGCCGCGGCCGTCGGCGAGCTCGTAGGCGAAGGCGACCTGGCCGAGGTTGTTCAGGCCGCTGCGCATATTGTCGTGCGCCATGCCGGCCCGCGGCGTGAAGCGCAGTTCGGTGATGGTGCTGCCGAGGAAGGGATATCCCTTTCGCGCCACCTGCATGAGGCCGAGATCGTCATCATAGAAGAAGATGCCCTCGTTCTCCTCGATGCCGCCGTCGGTGCCGCTCAGGTTCGTGAAGAAGGCGACCTGGCCCGCTTCATTCATCTTGGGCACGTCGTTGCTTTCGAAGCCGCTGGGCTGGCTGTCCAGTTGGAAGACGCCGTTGCCGTCGGGCGTGGCTTGCGCCTGCCGGACGATCTCGGTTCTGCCGGCGTGCGTGCCGTCGCTGCGGAAGATGCCGTTGTAGACGAAGCCGGCATCGAGGATATAGCCGAAGAACGCGACCTGGCCGGCGTCGTTGAGGGCCGGCGCGACGGTCAGCGTACCCGGCACGCCGAAACTGACGTACGTACTGCCGTTCGGTCCGGCTCGGCCGGTGCGCGCAATGGGTACGAGTTCGCCGTCGTCGTACAGGAAGACGCCGGCACTGCTGTCCGGCAGTTGGCCGCCGCTGTCAGTCATGGTGGAAGCGAAGGCGACCTGTCCGTGCCCGTTGATGGCGTTGTACGAGCCGGAGAAGAGGGTGGAGAAGGCCTCATCGGAGTCCGGAGAAGGGTCACCCTTGCGGACGATGCGGGTCAGCGCGCCGTCAGGCTCAACGCGGAAGATGCCTTCGTCGTCAAAGGTGCTGCTGTCGATCTGCACGGAGAAGACCATCTGTCCGGCGTCATTCAGATCGCCCCCGGACATGAGGTTGAAGTAGCCGTCGCCGTCGGGCGGCGAATCATCCTCACGGGCGACGACGCTGAGATCGCCGCTGTCGAGATTGCCGCGGATCATGCCGCGCACGCCCAGCGGATTGTCGTCGACGAATTCGCAGGTAAAGGCGATGCCATCCTGCTCATTGAGTGCGGGGGTGAAGACAGCATCCAAGGTGCTCTCGCCGTCCGGCGCCTGATCACCCTGGCGAAGCACCTGCGTCAGCGTGCCGTGGCGAAAGGCGTAGACACCCCACTCGAAGAACTCACCGCTCATGCTGTCGGTGAGGGCAGAGTTGAAAGCGACGGTGCCGCTGTTGTTGAGCGTGGCGATGAAGTTGGTGTTGAACCGGTTGAACTTGCCGTCGCCGTCGGGAGGCGTCGCTCCCTCACGAGCGATCTGCACGATCTGCGAGCCGTCATAGAGGTACAGGCCGGAGTTGTCATCCCCGCCGTCGTCCGTGTTTTCGAGGAAGCCGGGGAAGCTGACCTGGCCGGCGTCGTTGAGCGTGGGGCCGAACGCTTGGGTCGAATCCGGATCGACGGGGTCATTGATGAAGCTGGCGAAGTCGCCGTTGCCGTCTGGCGCGGGATCGCCGGTCCTTGCGACGACCTGCGTCTCCTGTCCGGACGCCGGCGCCGCGCAGCTGATGAGGGCGCTGAGGAGCGCGAATCCCGCGGTGTGTACTTGCGCGAATGAGTCGAATCTCATGCTGGAGTTTCCTTTCCTGCTTGGATGAGAGGCGGCGCTCACGGAGAGCCCGGACGGCGACGGGAGGAATCCGGCGCCAAGCCGCAGTGCGCTGCGCCGGGCGCGACGCGAGAACGTCGGCCATCGCACGGCTTGACGCACACAACCCGCTGCGGGCGCATGTGAGACGTCGCCACGAGTGTCCACCAGCACAACAGGAGAGCGACGAGGATTATTCGCGCCGATTCGCGAAGACAGGGCATCGCGCGCTTCAGGGGGCGGCTTGCCTGTTGCAAGTGCTCGTCTGTCACGCGCGAGGGAGAGACGAAAAAGCGCCGCGAGCAAGCTCACGGCGCCTGAAGAATCGAAAGCAATCCATAGGAGTGCGGGAGAGTCAGCAGCCGACGAGGTAGTTGCCGAGCAGGATGCCGAGGTCGGCCTGGTCGGTGTCGCCGTCGCCGTCGAGGTCGCCGCCGTCGTCGACTCCGTAGCTGGCGAGCAACGTACCAAGGTCGATCTGATCGACGCAGCCGTCGCCGTTGAGATCGCCGGGAATTCCCGACGTGCTCTCGATGCCCCAGATCTCGACGTCGTCGATGTTCCAACCGCAGTACTGCCACGAACCGTCCGTCGAACCCATGGTCCAGCGTATGTAGACGGTGGGCTCGCCGTCGGCAACATCGGAGATGTCATAGGCGACGTATTGCCAGGAAGTGTCCGCGATCTCGGAATCGGGATTGCTCCAGACGGTCGACCAGGTCGAGCCGTCGTTGCTGACGCGGACGTGGGCATGGTCATAGGTATTGCGTTCGACGCCGAGCCAGCGGCGGAACTTCACGGAGACGCGGCTGAGGTCGGAGCAGTCGATGGCGGTCGTGGTGAGATGGCGCTCGGGGAGGTTGTTGGCGTAATCGCCGTTGAGGTTGTAGCCGTAGACATACTGGCCGGTGTAGCCGTTGTTGGGATCGGGTCCGCCGTAGTCGCCGCCCTGTCCGGTCGGATCGCCGAAGGCCCACTGCCCCTGCACGCTCCAGCCCGGATCGCTGTTGAGCGGGAAGGTGTAGATGACGACGGGGACGCCGACGTCGAGCGTAGCGACGCGGCTGGTGTCGCCTTCATGGTCCGTGAGGTTGGTGAACTCGATGACGTCCTCGAAGTGCCCGGCGTCGAAGCTGTCCGCGATGCCGTTGACCAGCACGGTGACATTGGCGCTGCCGTCGACCGGGATGGTGCCGTTGCCGTTGTTAATGGTGAGCCAGTTGACGGACTTGGTGACGCTGTAGTTCAACGGGTAATCGGAGTTGTTCTTGAGGGTGTAGACGACCGACTCGGGCGTGAAGGGCCCGCCCACGGGACCCTCGGAGGCGAAGGAGCCGGACGGCGTGACGTACAGGCCGCTCTGGCCGGGGACGAAGGTGTCGATCGCGGTGGCACCCGAGCCGATCGGGTCGAGGTGGGCGCTCAGGCCGTGCGACCAGGAGATGGAGAACTTGCCGTACCAGTCGGCGAGGTCGTTGCCGCAGGCGGCGTATCCGCCGTGCAACTGGCCGATGACGCGGTGATTCTGATCGAAGAGGGGCGAGCCGGACGAGCCGGGCTCGGTGGTGCCGAGGTCCCAGTCGGCGACCTTGACGTGGGTGCCGTCGCCGGGCGAGCTGTCGCCGAGATAGCTGGTGGTCGTGGTCGGCTGGTACTCGAAGCTGATGCGCTTCTCATCGGTGTTGGGATGGTGAATGGCGACGGCGCTGGAGGCGTTGGCGCCGGTGCGATCCCAGCCGGCATAAGCGACGCCCCATTCCGGATCGGGCATGTCGTCCAGCTCGACCAGCGTGAAGTCGGAAGCGCCGTAGGAGGCGAGATGAATCGATCCGGACTGGAAGTCGTCGAGATTGCCGTCCGGCGTGCCGTCGCACACGGACGTCTCGTAGTTCCAGAAGACGACGAGCGACTGATCGTTGCCGGAGTGAATGCCGCAGTGATCGGCGGTCATGAAGAAAGGCGTCTGATCCTCGGCGGTGTTGTTGACCATGAAGCCGGTGCAGAACGTGAAGCCGCCCGTGGAGATGACGCCGACCGTCGCGATCTCGCCGCGCCAGTCGTCGCCGTCGGGGCAGACGACATCAATGTTGCACGAGCCGGACTCGCCGTCACCGTCGCCCTTGGCGAAGAAGCCGCGATAGCCGAGGTTGATGGCGCCCAGTTCCAGCCGCAGCGCCTCCGCCTGGTCGGCCGGAATGGTCAGTTCGATGACTGCCTCGTTGCCGGGAAGGGGCGGCGTCCACAACTCGCCGTGCGCATCGTTGTCGGCCGCGGTGAAGGGACGAATGGCGGTGGAGTGATCGGGCGCGTGGATAAAAAGCTGACCGCCCTCGGGCATCTCGTAGGCGGTGAAGCCGAAATTGAGCGACACGGCATTCGGATTCGTCACGCGCAGGCGCCACAGCAGCGTGCCGTCTCCCAGGTCCTCCCAGGTGCCGGCGGTGTCGGGGGCGTAGTAGACCTCGAAGGGAACGGCGTAGCGCGGCGGCAAGCCGTCCTCGAAGCGCTGCTGATCCTCGACCTGGAGCGCCG
>CAZZPX010000088.1:0-497 GCA_964655955.1 uncultured Phycisphaerales bacterium
CAAGGCGCAGCAATCGCCCGCTTCCTGCAGGTTCATCCTCCCACGACTTCTGCGACGGGATCTCTGCTGCCGGCCAGCGGCCGCCAACTCCACGAGCGGGCCACGGTTCTTCAGTGTGCCGGCATCACGGCGTGATGGGTTTGGCGCCGGCGTCCAGATGCGGACGAGAAGGCGCGCGAGAGACGATGGCGTCGTAATTGGGAAGATCCCAGCCGGTGAAGGTGCGATCGCGGTGTGCCTCCAGCACGATCGCGGGCATGCTGTGGATTTCGGCCGGGCGCGGCCGAGTCGGAACCGCGCGCAGCGGCGCGGAACGAGTTGCTCCCGTCAACTCA
Source organism: uncultured Phycisphaerales bacterium (assembly GCA_964655955.1). GTDB lineage: Bacteria > Planctomycetota > Phycisphaerae > Phycisphaerales > JAGLTS01 > CAZZPX01. Next base: position 336 of record CAZZPX010000088.1, read on the forward strand.
AGGTCATCAGGGCTTCCGAGCATGGCGTACCTCCTAACGCTGTGTGACGGCGTGCTCCGACGCCGCAGCGGCCTGGGAAGCGCGTGACCCCGGAACCAGACGCATCAACTCCCCCGATCTCGGCGCTTCCGGGTGCCTTTCAGACGGATGGCTCGTGTGTAC
>CAZZPX010000088.1:507-9604 GCA_964655955.1 uncultured Phycisphaerales bacterium
ACCATATTAACTCAACTTCGCGTCCGTACCAACACAAAAGCCCCATAATAAACAACTTCATCCAATTTCTTACGCCGCGCGCAGCATCCGACCGCCGCCCGCCCGCAACTTCGAGCCGTCAGGGCGCACCTTCACATGAACAGGGGAAGACGCACGGCAATTCCCCTGAAAGCGGGGGGTCGATGCGCAAGATCGGCCGGTACGGGCGGATACCTCAACCACGCAGCCGCGCGATGACGTCCGCGATGGTCTCCGTTGCCTCGTCAAGCTCCGCTTGCGTCGTTTCGCGCGAGAGAGAGAAGCGCACAGAGCCGTGTGCCGCGGGTTCGCCGATGCCCATGGAGCGCAGGACCGGGGAGGGCTCGAGCGAGCCGCTGCTGCACGCCGCCCCGGCCGAGGCGTAGACGCCGCGCTCGCTCAGGCCGATGAGAATCGCCTCAGCCTCCAGGCCGGGGAAGGCGATGTTGCTGGTGCTCCACAGTCGCTCGCGCCGGCCGCTGTTGACGAGCGCCCCGTCGCAGCGCTGGAGCACCTTCGCCTCGAAGTCGTCTCGGCGCGCGCGCTGCGCCTCTCGCCCGTCCGTCGCCAGCCACTCCCTGGCAAGCTGTGCCGCGACGCCCATACCCACGATCCCCGCGATGTTCTCCGTGCCCGGCCGGCGCTGGTTCTCCTGCGACCCGCCAAGCGTCACGGGGCGCACGCCCCAGCCGCGGCGAATCCACAGGCAGCCCACGCCCTTGGGTCCATGAAACTTATGCGCGGAGAAGGTCAGCAGGTCTATGTGCGGCCCCTCCGCCGTTCCGAGGTCCGTGGGCATTTTTCCTACCCATTGCGTGCCGTCCACGTGCAGCGGCACGTCGCGATCCTCGCAGAGCGCGCCGAGTTCTGCGATCGGCTGGATCAGCCCCGTCTCGTTGTTGGCCCATTGGATCGACACGATGGCCGTCTCAGGATTCGCCTCGAGCGCCGCGGCGAGCAGATCCGGCTCGATATAGCCGTCCTCACTCTCCAGCCAGACCGGTCGCAGCAGCCCGCGCTCGGCGAGCAACTCGACCTGCTCGCGTACGGCCGAGTGCTCGATGCGCGTGGTGATGACGGTCGGCTGCCGGGCTTCGCTGACCTGGATCATTCCCTGGATCGCAAGGTTGTTCGACTCCGTGCCGCCGGACGTGAAGATCAGTTCGCGCGGCTTTGCGCCGATGAAATCCGCAACCTGCTGGCGGGCGAGATCGAGCTTCTGCCGCGCCGCCTGGCCGAAGCGATGAGCGCTCGAGGGATTACCCCAGAGGTCAGTGAGCATCTCATACATGGCGTCCGCTACCTGCGGGGCGGGCTTCGTGGTGGCGTTGCTGTCGAGGTAGATGGGCATCGGAGGGGGAAGGGACTAAGCGGGAATTGGGGAACTTGGGAACTGGGGTGGGTGCAACGGTGCTGACATGGTATGCGCCCGGCAAGGCGACTTCAGTCGCCTTGGCGCTCTGTAGATGGGCATTGTCGTTACGCTACTCGGCGATGCCTCAGCAGGAGTGGGTTCACATGATGCACGCTGCTCAATTCGGATCGATGCTGGGGCCCTTGCGGCGTTGCTGGATCTGGCGCGTGGCGATGCTCTCGGTCGTGGTGGTCGGCGCTGTCAGCTGCCGCGCTGTCGAAAACGCGAGCTTTGCGCTGACGCTCAACGACGCCCGCGAAGATCTGCGGCGAATGCGCGACGAGCCGCAGCCGCTCCAGCGGCCGCTCGTCATCGCCTCGGGCTACGGCGACCCGGGGTTCGTCCCCTGGCTGCTGGGCGATCGGCTGCGGCATCTTACGCACCAGGACGCCCAGATAACGCAAGCCTCGTTCTTCTTCGTCTTCGATTTCAAGAGCTGTCGCGACAAGCTGATCGCCGCCGTCGAGCGCGACCACCCGAGCGATGATCCGCAGTGGACGGCGGAGGTCGACGTCATCGGCTATTCAATGGGCGGCCTGGTCGCCCGCTTCGCTGCCGCTCCGCGCGACGACGGCGGCAGGCGTTTGCGCATTCGTCGACTCTTCACGATCAGCTCGCCGCATCGCGGCGCGCGACTGGCTGAGCTGGCGAGTCTGGAGCCGCGCGTGTGGGACATGAGGGCCGGTTCAGCGTTTCTGAAGAAGCTGGATGAAGCGCAGGCGGCGGCACCATATGAACTGTACTGCTATGTGACGCTGGGTGACTTCATCGTGGGCGCGAAGAACGCCGCCCCGCCGGGCGAAGCGCCCTGGTGGACCGCCGGTCGCCTGCTGCAGCCGGCGCACTTCAGCGCCTGGTACGACCCGCGCATCATCGCCGACATTGCCCGCCGCCTGCGCGGCGAAGAGCCGTGGGCCACGCACCCGCCGGCACCATTGCCGGAAAGGTGACGTGGGGCACCCGGTTTGTGAGCGTTCTGCGGGGCTGTCGCTCGCGCATGGGTTGAAACAGTCGGCACGTCGAAGCGCTTCCTTGCGCGAAGCGGGGCGGTGGCGCTGGGGTGATGCGTCCGTCGCCGGTCCGCTTCGCTTCGGGGCGCGGCTAAACGTCCTCCGTCAATCCTGCACTCGCTCCGGTTCGTCGGTAATCGCCGCGGCGCGGCCTTCCTTCTCGTCAATCATCGTCATGCCCACGATGCCCAGGACGAAGAAGCCGCCGAGTGCGAGAATCGCCGGGCGCGAACCGAATGCGTCGTTCATATAGCCGAAGGCGAACGGCCCGACCATGGCGCCGAGCTTGCCGAAGAGTCCCCACAGGCCGTAGAACTCCGCCGCCTTGTTCTCGGGGCTGAGCAGGCCGACGAAGGCGCGACTGGTGGCGAAGGTCGCGCCCATCGCCAGGCCCACCAGCACGCCGACGATCCAGATGATCACGCGCGCACTCGCGGACGCTGCTTCACCGTCCGCGCGTTCCCTGATGAAGAGAATCAGCCCCGTGGCGATGATCCAGACCACGAGGGCGGAGACGATCGCCGTGCGCGAGCCGAGCTTGTCCTGGAGCCAGCCGCCGCCGAGCGCTCCCGCCGCGGCGAGGACGTTGGTGACGATGAGGAAGATGCCCAGCGTCGTGTCGCTGAAGCCGAGCATGTCCTTGCCGATGATGCCCGCGAAGGCGACGACGGCGAAGACGCCGCAGCCGTACACCATGTACGTGAAGAGAAAGCGAAAGAGCTGCCGAAAGCGTTTCACCTGGCGGAGCGTCTGTCCCAGGCGGTGAAAGCCGATGGTGGCGATCGTCTGTCCCTCTGGCATCGCTTCGCGGCGTTTACGCTCGGGGACGAAGACGAACGTGGGCAGTCCGGCGAGGAGGAACCACACGCCGACCATGACCCAGACCCAGCGGTGCGCCTCGGGATTGAGGGCGAAGATGCCGACGGCGAGGAGCAGCGCCCCGATGCCGCCGAAATAGCCGAGTCCCCAGGCGATGGAGCTGACGCGTCCCATCTTCTCCGGCGGGGCGATCTCGGGGAGAAACGCCGACACGAAGTTCTCGCCGCTCGAATAGCAGATGTTGGCGAGGATGAATAGGAGCATGGCGAGCGCGACATCGCCCGGCCCGGCGAGGCCCAGGGCGATCGTGCCCAGCGAGCAGCCGAGGTAGGTGGCCAGCAGGAACTTCTTCTTCGCCCCGCTGAAGTCGGCAAGCGCGCCAAGCAGCGGGGCAGAGACGATGACCACGAACTGGCTGAGGGAGAGCGACAGCCCCCAGAGCGTCGAGCCTGCGCCCGCCTCGCCGACGATGGTGTCCTTGAAGAACGCTCCGAAGTAGGCGGTGATGATGACGGTGGTGAAGGAGGAGTTGGCAAAGTCGAACATCGACCACCCGAACACCTCCTTCTTGTGGATCCTGCGGGCGACGGGCTGTAACTGCGCGAGGCTCACGACGCAACGGTAGCAGGCGAGCGTGCGGAGGGACAGCCGCCGGGCTGGCGCGCAAAACAGCGCGACCCGCCGCTGGTGCGGGTCGCGCTCTACCTCAAGGAGCGCTTGAAACGATCGTGTCGCGTGGGCGCCGCTGGCCCGAAGTCTGGATCAGGAAGCGGGACCGAAGAAGCCGACTTCTCGATTGCCCTGCGAACGTAGCTGGCGCTGCTGTTGACGCACGTGCGTGCCGATGGCGCGGATCACCACGTTGCGCAGGAAGGGATCATCCGCCCAGGCGAGCGAGCCGTCACACGCAGGCTTGACCTTGGTGCAGGTCTTGTTTGCCGTCGTGCAGGTGTTGCCGCGTGTGAAGGAACGGTTTGCAGCGCCGGGAAGCGGGCTGAAGTTCCGCCCGGGGGTGAAGTTGCGTACGTCGCCGCGGCTGCGGAAGGTGGCCTGGCCGGGCGTCGCCAACACGGTGGTGACGTTCCGGTTGGCGGTCTGCCGGACGTTCGACGTGGCGTTGCGGTTGCTGAAGAAGTCGCTGAGCATCTTGCGCGCTTCGGGCGGCAGGTTGCTCGTGTCGACGGCTGCCTGGCGGCGGGTCAAGGTCGCGGGAGTCCGAGTTGCGCTGGTTTGGGCCGTGTGGGCCGTCGGGGTGTTGTGATGCGGGCCGAAGCTGATTGTCCTGGTGCGGCGGACGGTCGTTGCCCGCACCTGGCGCGTGGCGAAGAAGTCCCGCAGCATGCGCTGCGCATCCGGCGGCAGGTGCGAGAAATCGAGATTCGTCGGGGCCGTCGTGGTGGTGGTCTTGACGGCGGGGCCGCAGTTGCGGCTGGTGTTCGGGCCGGCGTCGGCGACGAAGGCGGGCGCCAGAACGATGCACCCGGCCGCGAGAATCATGGAAAGCGTGCGTGACATAGATCAGTTCTCCCTTGGTTGCGGTTGGACAAGGGAACATTCGGCAGAGCAAGCCTGCCATTGGAGCCCAATCGGGCGAAGCCGTCGCCCCGTGCCAGCCCGGCGCGAGTCGGCGGCGGCACTACCGGCGCAACCGTCATGATCGATACACTCGATCCGTCCGGCCGGAGCGGCGACCAGGTCATGCCGTGCCGCCCGCTCGACCGATAGCTATGAGCATGTCCGATCCGCGCGACATTGTGGACATCGCTGCGCTGCGAGCCGGCCTGCCGGCCGCGCCGCGCGACACCGCCCCGGCGGGCAAACCCTGGCTCGCCATCTGGTTCCGCTGCTGCCACACCTATGGACGCATCTATCGCAATCGCGCCGGGACGATGTACGAAGGTCGCTGCCCCCGTTGCGGTGCCTCCGTGCGGGCTTTGATCGGGCCCAGTGGCACGACGCAGCGCATCTTCGAGGCGCGCTGAGCCAGCCCGTGTGGCGCCTGGTCGGCATGCCTCACCGCGCCGACGGATCTGGAGCGCCCGGTGCTGCGAACAATACGGTGGTCCGGCGGCCGCCGAACGCAGCAGACCGCCCCTCCCGGTCGTTGCACGTCTAGGCGGTCGCCGACCGTCCCAGGATCCTCCGCGGAGAAACGTCATGCACCTGATCAGTCGCGCCCTGCACGCCGCCGTCGCACTCGCCGTCGCCGGGGGAATCGCCTCGGCACAGGAGCTGTACATCGACATTCCCCAGGCCGGGACCCTGCCGGTGGTGGTCGCGCCCGATCCGGATGATCCGGCGGTGCGGGCCGAGATGATCCGCCGCGGCGACCGCCTGCGCCTCGAACGCGAGATCAAGCAGATCCGCTTCCAGCACTTCGGTCGCATGCGCGACGAGGAGAAGCGAGCGGCCGGCATCGACAAACTCAAGACCATCACCGATCCGATTGTCTTCCAGTCGATGATCGAACTGCTGGAGGACGAGGCTGACGATGTGCAGTACGGGTTGGTGCGGCACTTCGCCGACCTGAAGAATCCCTCCGGCGATGCGGCGCTCTCCTGGATGGCGCTGCGACACAAGCAGGAGTCGGCGCGTGACCTGGCCGAGGACGCCCTGCTCGAGCGCGTGCACGTCATGGACGGCAAGGTGCCGGACACGGTGCGGCGACTGGTCGAAGCGAGCATTCGCAGCAACGTGCACGCGCACGCCGGCGCGGGGGCGCATCTGGCGCATAAGCTGCAGCTCTTCGAACTGGTGCCGACGCTGATCGTGTCGCAGGTGGCTCAGCAGCGCCGGGGCGAGCAGGGCGATCTCGCCTATATCGCCATCGCCACCCAGCGCGCGTTCGTTGCGGATCTGCAGCCGGTCGTCGGTGACAACGCGGTCGGCTTCGACCCGGAGATCGGCGTGGTCAGCGAGGGCGTGGTGCTGCGCGTGCGCGACGCGGTCATCCAGGTCTACCGCTACGACGTGCACAACGCCCTGGTCGGCATGACCACGGAGGATTGGGGTGAGTCGACGGCGGACATGGGCTTCGACGTCAAGAAGTGGCGGCAGTGGTATCTCGAGGAGTATCGGCCGTACAAGGTCGCCCAGGCGGAGCATGTGTCGGGAAGTGACTGAGGGACCAAGGGCATGGGGACTTCAGTCCCCATGCGTCTCGGCTTGGGCGCGCGGCGCGGAATCTTCTACGATTCCGCTCGTGACGCGCTACATGCTCACCATCGCGTACGACGGGGCCGGCTTCCACGGCTGGCAGAAACAGCATCAGCCCGACCCCCAGGACTTGGCGGCCGCTCCCAAAGTGCTGCGCACGGTCCAGCAGGTGGTGGAGGATGCGGTGATTCGCGTCACGCGCCAGCCGGTCACGCTCATGGGCGCTTCGCGCACCGATGCGGGCGTGCACGCCGAGGGGCAGGTTGCCGCCTTCACCGCCGACACGCCGATCCCAGTGGAGCGCATGCACCTGGCGCTGAACTCGCGCCTGCCGGAGGATGTGGAGGTGAGGCGGGCGCGCATCGTGCGCGAGGACTTCGATCCCATCAGCGACGCCGTCCGCAAGACGTATCGCTACACGTTTCACACGAGCGAGCGCAAGCCGCTGGGCGAGCGGCACCGCGTGTTCCACTGCTTTGTGCCCATTGATGAAGCAGCTATGCAGCAAGCGGCGCAGCACCTCGTCGGCGAGCACGACTTCGCCGCCTTCGCGCATGCCCAGCACGGTCGGCTTTCCACTGTCCGCACAATCCACGCCTGCGACGTGCGTCGACTCAACGACGAGCGGTTGATCGTCGAGGTCACCGGCAACGGCTTTCTCTACAACATGGTGCGCATCATCGCCGGGACGCTCTTCGAGATCGGGCGCGGGCACTGGCCGGCAGAGCAGGTGCGCGAGATTCTCGCAGGGAAGGATCGCCGCGCCGCCGGACCCACGCTGCCGCCGCAGGGCTTGTGCCTGATGCACATCGAGTACCTCCCGGAGCGGCTGGCGCCCGCGGCGACTTCCGCTGGTGAAACGCTCGCTCAGGAAGCGCCGCGCGGTGAGGAGCCGGCATGAGAGTCCTGCATATCTCGACGCGGCTGATTCTCGGCGGGTCACAGGAAAACACCGTGCTTTCCTGCGAAGGCCAGGCGGAGCGCGGCCATACGGTCGGCCTCGCCTTCGGCCCGATCTACGGGCCCGAGGGGTCGCTCCTCGAGCGCGTGAAGGCGCACGGCGGCATCGAGGCGATCGAGACGCGCTACCTCGAGCGCGAACTGATGCCCCGCACCGATCTGCGCTGCTACTACGAATTGCGCAAGCTCATTCGCGACTGGCGGCCCGACATCGTACACTCGCATTCGTCCAAGGCGGGGATCATCGGCCGGGCGGCGGCGTGGAAGGAAGGCGGCAAGGCCGGACGCGTCGGCGTCATCCACACCATCCACGGGCTGCCGTATCACCCGTACCAGTCGAAGCGCAAGAACGCCGTCTACATCGCTGCCGAACGCTTCGCGGCAAAGTGCTGCCACAAGATCATCAGCGTCGCCGACGCCATGACGGAGCAGAGTCTCGCCGCAGGCGTCGGGCGGCGCGAGCAGTACGTTACCGTGCGCAGCGGCATGGAGGTCGACACCTTCCTCGAGCCCGTCGTCACGCGAGAAGAAGTGCGGCGCGAACTGGGCCTGTGCGACGACGATCTCGTCTTCGGCACCGTCGCTCGCCTCGCCGAACTCAAGGGCCACGACGACCTGCTCGACGCGCTCAGCGAGACGCTCCGCGCCCATCCGCACTGGAAACTGCTCTGGGTCGGCGACGGCTGGTGGGGCCAGCGCCTGCTTGGCCGCGTCGCTGAGATGGGCCTGAGCGAGCAGGTGGTCTCCACGGGCCTGGTTCCGTCGGAGCGCGTGCCGGCGATGATGCGGGCGATGGACGTCCTGATCCATCCGAGTTATCGCGAGGGATTGCCGCGCACCGTGCCCCAGGCGCTACTCAGCGGCGTGTCGGTCATTGCGTACGACGTGGACGGCACGCGCGAGGCGTGCATCCCCGAGAGGACCGGCATCCTCGTGAAGCCCGGTGATCTTGCCGAGTTGCGTGCAGCCGTCGAATGGATGGCCGGTCATCCCGACGAGCGCCGCGCGCTGGCCGAAACCGGTCGCGCCACGTGCCGCGAGGAGTTCAGCGCCGAGAAGATGGTCGAGCGGCTGGAGGTTGTCTACAACGACGTGCTGCGCGCGATACGTTGAGTTGTTGCCGCAGCGTCACGTGCCGGGCGCACCCGTGGCATCGCCCGCCTCATCGACGACCGTCCGCAGGTCGCGCTCGCTCGCCCGGCGTTCGTAGACCCGCCACGTCTCCTCATCGGGCAGCCGCCAGAGCACGCGCCCGCAGGCGGGACACTCATACAGCGCCCCGCAGAGACTTGCCGCCTCCTGCATCAGCGCATCGTATTCCAGCCGCAGATGCGGCTCGTCCGGCTCGAGATGTCCCGGGGCGATGTCCTCGATTCGCCGCTCAAGCTTGAGCAGACGCAGGTAGTTGCTGTTCGCGACCGTCGCCCAGCCGCGCGGCCCTCGCCGCTCGAAAAGACAGTCAGCCGCTCGCCGCAGGGGCAGTCGATGTACACGCGCATGGCTTGCTCATGACCCGCAGCGGTCAGTATAGAACCAAGCCGAGGCTCCGCGCTTCGGCCGGCCGAGTCGGCAGCGGCGCGCACCAGCCAGCCACATGGACTAAAGTCCCTGCGCCAGGCACCCCGCGCCCGGCCCACACTGACGGATCATCGCACGCGAGGAGCCGCATGGCCAACATCATCGTCTTCGGACCGCATCCCGACGACCAGGAACTGGGCAT
>CAZZPX010000089.1:0-9572 GCA_964655955.1 uncultured Phycisphaerales bacterium
GGCTGCGCCTCCACTTCACCCGCGCAGAGGGTTTCCAGCTCTTCCTCGCCGACGCTGGCGCCGTCCAGCATGACCTCCACGATGACCCGGCCGCGGGCCTCGGCTTCGGCCCGGCCGGCCTCGATCGCCTGGGCGACATCGTCGTAGATGCCCATGAGCAGCGTGTCATCGAGCAGAACCTGCATGGCGACCTTCCTTTCGCGGTCTCGTTCGTCCGGTCGCGACGGCGTCAGGCGCCGCAATAGCCGGGATAACTGCATGTTCGGCGGCAACTTGGGCGCACCGGGCTTCTTATCGGGTCAGCCTGGACCCGACTGAAGCTTACTTCGGCGATTCAATCCTCGTTGCTCTTCAGCCGCCTCGGATTCGGTTCGGGCTCGGGCGCGGGGTCGACAAGGGGCGTCGCCTGCCTGGCCTTTGACTTCTTGAGCAGCATGAGGTTGCGCGTGTACACGATCCAGCCGAACGACTGGCCCATGATCCAGACAATGTCCTGCCGCCAGATGCCGTAGAGCAGCAGCAGCGACGCGCCGCTGAGGCTGAGCCACCAGAAGATGGGCGGGACGGTCGACTCGCCGCGCTTCTCCGAGATCGCCCATTGCACACCCATGCGGCCGAAATATGCGAGCTGGCCGAGCACGCCGATCAGAACCCACACCGCCTGGCCGCGCGTGTCAATGTTGAGCACCCTCATCCAGGCGGGCAGTGCCTCATCGAGCGGCCGAAGCTGGCGCGGCACCGAGTCGGCGGGGTAGCAGATGTAGGTCTCGCCGTCGATCGTTCTCGCCACGGCCTGCTCGCGCACGCTCTTGCCGCAGCCGGGCAGGACCAGCGCCAGCAGAAGCAGGGCGAGGCAGAGGCGGGCGAGGTGCGGGAAGAGCCCCGCGGCCAGGCCGCTGCGTGCGAATCTCATGTGCTGTCTCACGTTCGCATCTCCTTGACGCGGCGGTCGGATGGCATCGGCGTCTCGCCCGACCGGCACTCCGTGCTGGTCACCGGCCGGTGACGCTTGAACATCCAGCGCACCGCCAGGCAGTCGATCAGGCCGGGAAGCGCCCGGTTCCAGATGCCGTACTTCGCCTCTCCCGCCACGCGCGGTCGATGGTGCACGGGCACCTCGACGACGGTGTAGCCCAGGCTGCGCGCGGTGACGGGGATGAAGCGGTGCATGCCCTTGAACTGAAGCGGCAGGGCGAAGGCGATCTCTCGCTTCATGATCCGCAGCGAGCAGCCGGTGTCGCGAATCGTGTCGCCCAGCAGCCAGCGGCGAAAGAGCCTGCCGACCACGGAGCTGACCCGCCGCACGAAGGTGTCCCGGCGGTCGGCGGAGCGGTCGCCGTGCACCATGTCGGCGTCCGTCTCGCGGAGCACGCGCAGCATCTCGATGTAGTCCGCGGGGTCGTTCTGCAGGTCGGCGTCGAGCAGGCCGACCAGTCGCCCGCGCGCGGCGCGGATGCCGGCATGGAAGGCGGCGGACTGGCCGTTACCCCGCCCCGGCGGCGTGTCGGTCATCGCCAGCACCCGCAGCCAGGGCCGGTCCGCGGCAAGCGCGAGAGCGCGGGCGCGGGTGTCATCGGTCGAGCCGTCGTCGACCAGGATGAACTCGGCGCGGTCGCCTCCTGCCGCCGCGTCAGTTCCGATGAGTCCCATCCGCAGCAGTGCGGCCTCGACCTCACGGACGAGGGGCTCGACGTTTTCCTGCTCGTTATGAGCGGGTGCGAGGATGGAGAGTTCCAGGCTGGCGTCAACCGATTCGGGCATGGCGGGTGAGGATACCACGCTCCCGAGCCTCCCTCAGCCGGTGCCTGTCCGCAGCGCGGCGTCGGCCTGGAAACGGGCTGCGCTGCATGCGGCCCCAAACCCCACGCACTCATGCTTCCCCAGCCGCTTTCAGGGGATATTCACGAAACCTGCGCATGGGCGGCATCAGCGAGCGGGAACCCGTGTACCGATCTGCAGACGGCCGGGCGCACGAAGGTTGGACAGCCTCCTGGAGAATTGACAATGAAGAAGACGACGAGAGGGATCGGACAGAGCTTCGCCTGGCGCAGCGGCAGGGATGTGCTCCTGGCTACGCTCGGTCTCGCCGCAGCGCAGGCGAACGGGCAATGCTGGCAGGCGGAACTCATCGGCGAGGACTGCAAGCAGTTCGATGGGCTCGGCTGGGCGGTGGACATCTCCAACGATGGCGCCGTCGCCATTGCGGGCGCGATCGGGCACGACTCGCCGCATTTCGGAGCCGCGTTCGTGTTCGAGGTGATTGACGGCGAGTGGCGCGAGATTGAGAAGTTGAGTTGCGCCGGCCCCTCCGCCTTCGGCACAGCGGTTGCCATCCGGCCTGACGGCGCGCAGGCGTTCGCCATGGGCTGGCTTGGCCACGGCGCCTTCTATTCACGCTCCGGAGACAACTGGTCGTTGACCCAGCAGATCCACCTGCAGTCAGTGAATATCGGGGCGGTGGCGGAGTTCTCTTCGCGCGGGAACGTGCTGCTGGTGGGAAGCGGCAGGGGAAGACTCTACATCTACGAGCGGACGGGCGACGAGTGGGAACTCGTTCAGATCATCCCGAAAGGGGGACACTTCGGCAAATCCGTCGCCGCCTCGCACACTGCCGAGGTCATCGCGGTGGCGGGCGAACCGGGACCACCCGTGTCCGGTGTGGCCATCTATCGGCGGTTCGGGGACGAGTGGCGGTTCGAGAAGCTCTTCACAGACGACGGGCTCATGAGTTGTGGAGATGGCGTTGAACTCAGCTCGGACGGCTCTTGGTTCTTCTACAGTCAGGTCCGCTCGGATGTCGAGCGCAACGGCGAGGTGCTCGCGTATCGCTACGTGCATGGCGACTGGATCAAGATGCAGACCATCGAAAGCGTCGACTCCTGGGCGCAGTCGGGCTTCGGCGACGACATTGCCTGCTCCGCCGATGGCACGACCCTGGTCATCGGTAACGCCACGGATAGCGCGGTGGCTTCCTTCGGCGGATCAGTGTCGATCTACGCTCTGAGAGAAGCCAGGTATGAGCTGGTAGGCAAGCAGTATCCGCCCAACAACGTGACCATGGCGAACTTCGGTTATGACATTGAATTGACGCCGGACGGCGAGACGCTGATCAGCGGCGCCTTCCTGGGCGGGCGCGGCTACGGTGAACTTCCCATGGGTACCGGCGCGGCGTATGTGCTGAATCCTGGCGATTGCGACTTCGTGCCGCGCGACCGGGGCGATCTCGACGGCGACTTCGACGTCGACGCCCTCGACCTGGGCATCCTGCTCAACGCCTACGAGAAGACCGCGGCCGGCGATGTCGATGGCGACGACGACACGGATCAGCACGATCTGGGCATCCTGCTGAGCAACTACGGCAAGGACCTCTGAGGAAACGACGAATGAAGAATGGCAAATGACGGATGGCGGGTCGAACGGATGACGAGCGCGGCCCCGCGCTGGCGCGCCTCTTACACCAGACCTCGGTCATCTGGCATCGGTCATCCATCCCCGATCGCGACTTCGTCATTTGACATTCTTCATTCGTCATTCCTTCAACCAGTCTCTCTCACCGATCCCTCGTGCTGCCGGATCGTGGCTTTGCCTCTTTCCGGGAGCAGGACCGCGACGACGTCGATGCGCAGGGGGCGGTCGGTCCAGCGGCGCTGCCGGGTGAGCGCGTGGGCGAGGGCGATGAGCTTGCGCTGCTTGGCGGGGGTGATGTTGGCTTCGGGAGGGATCGCATCGTCGATCCGCGTCTTCACCTCGACGAAGACAATGGTGCGGCCGTCGGGCGCTTCGCAGAGAAGATCGATCTCGCCGAGCTTGAGGCGCACGTTGCGCTCGAGGATGCGATAGCCCTTGCGGCGCAGGTAGCGGGCGGCCCGCGACTCGCCGCGCCGACCCAGCGGGGCGGCCGATCTGAAGCGAAAGAGATCGCGGAGCGGTTTCACCGGGGCAGGTATTCTCGCCGGGCGATGTTGAGCACCATCTCAGCCATCACGCGCATGTTGGTCAGATCCTGACGCGTGAGCAGCGTGTCCTCGAAATGCTGGAACTGACGCAGGCGCTTGCGTTCGGTGATCTCGGCGCGGAGCGCCTGCTGGGCCTCATAGAGGGGCACGGCGGGCGGCGCTTCCACCGCCTCGAGCGTCACCCAGCCGACCAGCCTGCCCTCGTTGAAAGGCACCGCGTCGCTGGTCTCGCCCGGTTCGAGCCGGCGCGCCGCGGCGTTGAGCGGCTGGTATACGTCCTGTTCGAAGAGCGTCAAGTCCTCGACATTCGCCTCGGCGAGCGGCACCTGGAAGAGCCCTTGCTCATCCTTGAAGAGGAGCGGCGTCACCTCGCCCGCTTCGATCAGCTCGGCGAGGGTGCGGCCCTCGGCGAGGGCGGCCTCGATCTGCTGCACCTGCTCCTGCGCGGCGCTGGAGATAACCAGCACGCGCACGCGCGCGAAAGGCTGAGGATGAAAACGCTCCCACTGGTCGCGGTAGGCGGTTTCGATCTCGCGCCAGCTCACGATGACGCGCGCGTACACCTCCTGGCGCACCTGCAGGCCGATCAACTCGCTGCGCAGCACGGTCTCGACGTGTTCGTCGAGCGACTGTTCGTGCGTTTCGCGGGCCCAGCGTTCGGCGGCCTCGACGCTGCCCTGGCCCTGTTCGGAGATGAACTGCTGGCGGACGAGCTGGCGATAGTAGTCGAGCGCCTGGATGCGCTGCTCGTCGGGGATGGCGGTCTCCGCTTCGGAGAGATACACCTCGTTGGTGACGATGTCGCGCAGGCGGCGGGTGATCGCGTCCGCTGCCTCCTGCTGGAAGTAAGCGGTGGTCTCGCGGCCTTCGACAACTTCGCGTGCGGCGGCGCGCAGGCGCGCGTCGATCGGATCGAGCACTTCCTGCGCGAAGATGGGCCGGCCGTTGATCTGGCCGATGAGCGCGGCCACGACGGCGGCGGCTTCGCTCGGCGCGACGTCGGCGGCGGAGGTCAGATCCGGTTCGCTGGCGAGAACGAGCAGGCGAGGCGAGGAGACTGCGGGCGGTGGGGCGTCCTGAGCGGGCGCCACCTGCGCGGGCGGCTGCTCCTCTGGCTGGGAAGGCGCCGTGACGACGGGCTCAGAGTCGGCCGCGCCGGCCTCCTCAGTCTCGACAGCAGCCGACAGCGGCGGCTCAGCCGGCGCGGGCGCGGCAGCGGTGGGGGCCTCGGCGGGCGCGGAGACGAAGTCGCGCGGCTCGAGCGTCCCGGTGGCAAGGTTCGGCTTCGGGGCGCAGGCGCCGGCGAAGAGCAGCGCGCCCGCCAGGCAGGCGAAAGCGGAACTGGGCAGGGGTCGCATCTGAGGCATGTGGGCGGCTCCGAGTGGGCGCATCGTACAGCGGCGGGCGCGGGGCGTCACAAACCGGCGATGACATTCCGCGCGCCGCGGCGCGGAGATGGTCGTCACGCTACGCCGACGGCTTCGGCGTCGCGGTCGGTCAGCATGTTGCCGTCGCGGCGCTGCCTGACCGTGCCGTCGCGCTTCCAGGAGCGATCGCAGCGCGGCTGGTCGCGCAGGTCGCGCACCTGGGGCTCGGCAGCCGACGTGTCGAGGAAGACCTGGCTGACGCCGTGCAGGTCGGCGAGATCCGCCATGTCGAATTTCGCCAGTGCGCCCTTGGGATCGGGCAGCACGAGGCCGGCGTCGAGCGGATTGTCGATGCCTTCTTCGGCCTTGCGCACGGTTTCCAGCGCGAGCAGCGCCGCTTCGCGGGTGCGCAGCACCGCATCCCAGTCGGGGTCGGCCTCAACGCCATACGGTGGAAGGAACTCCTCGAGATGCACGCTGGTGCCTGTGTCATTCGGCGCGGCGCCCTTGAGGGCGCGGTAGGCCTCGTCAGCGGTGTGGGCGAGGATCGGCGCGAGCAGGCGCGTCAGCCCGTCGGTGAGGGCGTAGAGCACCGCCTGCGTTCGCCTGCGCCGCGCAGAGTCGGGCCGATCGCAGTAGAGGCGATCCTTGACGGCGGCGAGATAGGTGGCGCTGAGCGTTTCGTTGCAGAAGTCATAGAGCGCAAGCGTCGCCGTGCGGAACTGATACTCCTTGTAAGCGTTGCGCACGCGCTGATCGAGCTCGTCGAACCTGCCGACAACCCAAGCCTCCAGCGACGTCGAGGGCAGCTCCTTGACAGCCAGACCGCCGCCGGGTTCGTTGGTTTGAGTCTGGAAGTCGTACAGGTTCGACAGCATGAAGCGCAGCGTGTTGCGCACCTTGCGATAGGCCTCGCCGGCCACGCGGAAGAATTCCATGTCGGCCTTGATGTCGTTCTCGTACGAGAGGGAGGCGACCCACCAGCGGCAGACATCGGCTCCGAAGTCCTTGAGCAGTTCGTCGACGTTGAGCGCGTTGCCGCCGGACTTGCTCATCTTCAGCCCGTCCTTGTCGACCATGAAGCCGTGCGTCAGCACGCTCTTGAAGGGCGAGACGCCCGTGGAGGCGAGCCCGGGCAGGAGCGAGAGCTGAAACCAACCGCGATGCTGATCCGAACCTTCCAGGTACAGATCCGCGGGATAGCCGAGGTCGCGCTCGCGCAGCACGGCGTTCCATGACGTGCCTGATTCGAACCACACGTCGAAGATGTCGCGCCCCTTGTGCAGCGTGCTGACGTCGAGGTCGGCGGGGCAGTCGGGGTCGGTCTTCGGGTCGTAATACTTCAGGAGATCGGCGGGCGCTGCTTCGAACCAGTAGCCGCTCCCCTTTTCGCGCACCACGTTCGCCACGGCGCGCACGGACGCTTCCGTCAGGAACGCCTCGCCGTGTTCGTCGAGAAACGCCGGGATGGGCAGGCCCCAGGCGCGCTGGCGGCTGATGCACCAGTCCGGCCGCGACTCGAGCATGCCGCGCATGCGGTTGCGGCCCCACTCGGGGATGAACTTGACGGCGCTCGCCGTCTCGTTCATGGCGAGTTGGCGCAGCGACTTGCCATCCCGCTGCGTCGGCTTGTCCACGGCGACGAACCACTGCTTGGTGGCGCGGAAGATGACCGGCGTCTTGCTGCGCCAGTCGTGCGGATAGCTGTGCGTGAACATGACGTCGTAGAAGAGGTTTCCGTTCTGGCGAAGCGCTTCCACGATGGCGTCGTTCGCCTTCCAGACGCTCATGCCGCGCAGCCACTGCGGCACGGTGTCGTCGTACGTGCCGTCATCGCGCACGGGGCAGTAGATGGGCAGCTTCTCGGCGAGGCCGGTGAAGTAGTCTTCCGCGCCGTGGCCGGGCGCGGTGTGCACCAGGCCCGTGCCGTCTTCGAGCGTCACGTAGTCCGCCGGGACGACGCGATACACCTCCGCCTCAACGGGCGGCTCGTCGCACAGCGGGTTGCGATAGCGCAGGCCGAGGAGCGCCTCGCCCTCGACTCTGCCTTTGATCGTGTCGGGGCTGAGCTTGCCCAGGGCGAGCACGGACTGCGCCAGTTCCTCAGCCAGCACGACATCGCCGAGCGGCGTCTCCACCAGCACGTAGACGAAGCGCGGATGCACCGCGATTGCCAGGTTCGCCGGCAGCGTCCACGGCGTCGTGGTCCAGATCATGAACTGCGGATTCACCGCCTCGCAGCCGAACGCTGCGCCCACCGACTTGGCATCGGCAGCGGGAAAGCTGACGTAGACGCTGATATCCTCGACATCCTTGTACTCGAGTTCCGCCTCAGCGAGAGCCGTCTCGTTCGCTACCGACCAGTGCACCGGCTTGAGATCGCGATACACCAGCCCCTCGCGCACCATGTCCGCGAACGCCTCAAGTACGGCCCCCTCGTAGCTGTGATGCATCGTCAGGTACGGCTGCTCGTAGTCCGCCAGCGTCAGCAGCCGCTGCATCTGACCGGCCTGGAGCTTGACGGACCTGGTGGCGTGCTCCTCGCAGGCCCTGCGGATGGCGGCGACGCGCGTGTCGTCGTCGAGTTCATTGAGCTTCTTGACCTTGCCGGAGTTGACGAGGCCCTTCATGACCTCGTGCTCGATGGGCAGGCCGTGGCAGTCCCAGCCGGGCACGTAGGGGCAGTCGTAGCCCTCCATGAGCCGGCTGCGCACGACGAGATCCTTGAGGACCTTGTTGAGCAGGTGTCCCAGGTGGATGGAGGCGTTGGCGTAGGGCGGGCCGTCGTGGAAGTTGAAACGCTCCCTGCCGCGCCTGCTCTCCTGGAGGCGCTCATAGAGCCCCAGGGCCTGCCAGCGTTTGAGGCTGGCCGGCTCGTTCTGCACCAGGTTCGCCTTCATGGGAAAGCTGGTCTGGGGCAGGTTCAGCGTCTTCTTGTAATTGGGCTTGTCGGTGGTCTTTGCCGTATCGGTCATGGCTGTATCCGTGGCGGGTGCTGTCGTGGTTCTGTCTGAGTGGTGGTCGATCTTAGCGACCGGGGCGTGATGCCCCGCAGGAGGCGAGCGCGTCGCGGCGGGCGTCGGCTCACCTGCGGGTGCGGATGGAGCCGCGGGCGTCAGGAACCTGCCCTGGCCGCACCCTTCGGTTCGCGGCTAAACGGCTCTGGGTGCGGAAGTTGCGCACATCGGGCGGCGCGGCGACGTCGCATCTCGAAGGTGCCCCGGCAAGGCCTGATCAGTTGTCGCTGGGATGGTCAATGAGACAGCGAAGCCCGATCAGCCCTCACAGGGGCCGGGTAATTCGGATCGCGCGAATTATCCGCAGGGCGCGTCGCATGACTCGCCAAGGGTATCGGCGAAATCGGGGGTGTCAATAAGTTTGTCAAGCACAAGCCGGTGAAGCCCGTCAGCCACCGGAGCGATCTGCAGCGTAGCGTGCCGGCGGCGCGTTACGCGACCTCCAGGCGCATATCGGTCACATCCGCGTCGGGGAACTGTTTGCGGACATTGAGGATTTCCACCGCCACGACCCGATCCTGATGATCCAGGCAGAGCACGATACCCGGCCGAACCTCCTCGGACTCGACGACTTGCGCATCGCCGAGCCGCAGGTAAAGGGCATCCGCATGCGTCCGGGCGGGATTCTCCAGGACGCGAGTCACCCAGACAGGTTCGATACCACGCTCCCGAAGCGTCTGTCTGGCATGATCGGATATCTCGTACGGGAACTCAGGATCGGTAATAGGTGTGAGGAGGTGCGTGCAAGTGCCCGCAGTGTATGGAGTCTCCCAACTGCGTCGATGGCGGGGAAGAGCGCTGCGAGCATCGTGACTGGGGCCGATCCTTGCTCGGGACCGTACCGGGGGTGAAGTTCCCGGACCCACTGAAGTGCCCCCTGCGCATCTGCCGATGAGTTCTCGGTCCACGATGGCATCCGCCGGAGGAGCCCATGCCCGCCACACTCGCCGAACCGCATACCTGGACGATTGAGCGCCACGAGGCGGCAGGCATCGTCTGCGTGCAGAGCCCCTTCGTCACCAGCGTCGAGCCTGGGGAATGGCGCGAGCAATTCGCGGCGGCCCTGCGCCGCAATCCCGGCGCTGCGATCGTCGGGGCGAAGCGCCTCGACAAGGACGGCAACCTCTACCCGGTCCTGGCCGCGGAAGTTCCGACGCGCGACAACGGCGGCCTCTCGGCCGACGGCACGACGGTGACCTGGAAGCTGAAGAAGGGCGTCAGCTGGCACGACG
>CAZZPX010000090.1:0-9452 GCA_964655955.1 uncultured Phycisphaerales bacterium
GAAGCGTCCGTACGAATTCGCGGCCGGAGCGTTCGTGGAGGGAACGTGCCTGGAGTAGCGGAACGGGGCTGAGCGCCCCGGCGCAGGGGGAACCTGGCGTCATGCCGCTAGCGCCTTCGCGACGCAGCGCGCTCCCCCGGTACGCGCGCAATCTCCCTGGCGCCACCTCGTCTCTCCGTCGCCGCGTCACTTCTCCGGCTATCGTGTCCCCATGCGGTCGATCGCGCTGGTCATTCTTACGCTCTTCGTCGTGGTTCTCTTCGCCGCCCGCGAGCCGCTCGGCGAACGCGCCGACTTCGTCTTCGTGAACCGCGGCAGCATCCAGTCACTCGACCCGCAGCGCATGACCTATTCGCAGGATCTGCGCATCGGCGATTGCCTGTACGAAGGGCTCGTGCGGATCGACAACTTCAGCCCTGACTGGCGCATCATTCCCGGCGTCGCGGAGCGCTGGGAAGTCTCGCGCGATGGCCGCATCTATACGTTCCATCTGCGCCCGGATGCGAAATGGAGCAACGGCGCACCGGTGACCGCCCACGACTTCGCCTTCGCCTGGATGCGGGCGCTCTTGCCGGATACGGCGGCGGACTACACGGAACTGGTTCAACTCGTCAGGGGCGGGTCGGCGTTCTTCGACCATCGCCTGGAACTGCTGCGCGAATTCGCAGACAGCGAGCGGACCCGCGACATGGATGCCGCCCTGGCGCTCTGGCGGGAGACGCGGGCATGGTTCGAAGCGAACGTGGGCGTGACGCCGGTCGATGCGCGCACGCTGCGCGTCGAACTGGAGGCGCCGACGCCGTACTTCCTGGAGTTGTGCGCCTTCGGCCCGTTCCTGCCCGTCTATCCGCCCCTCATCGAGCGCTATACGACGCTCAATCCGCAGACGGGCCGGCTCAACCAGGAGCACGGCTGGACTAAGCCGCCGCATCACATCGGCAATGGGCCGATGAAGCTGGTGCGCTGGCGCTTCAAGCGCGACATGCGACTGGAGATCAACCCTTACTATTGGAATCGGCAGGCGATCCACCTTCGCTCGCTCGCGTCCGTCGAGATTGACGATCCCAATACGATGGTGCTGGCGTTCCAGACCGGGGCGGTCGACTGGGTGAGCAGCGTGCACGTCGATTACAAGGCGGACATGCTGGCGGCGAAGCGGCAGCTCTATGAAGAGCACGCGGCGCTCGTCGAGAGGCTGCGCAGCGAGGGCAAACATCCTGTCGATATCGATGCGGCGATCCCACCCGATCCGCGCAAGAACATCCACGCCTTCGCGGCCTTTGGAACGTACTTCTATAACTTCAACTGCGGCGAGACGCTGCCGGACGGCAGAGTCAACCCCTTTCACGATGCGCGCGTGCGCAAGGCGTTCACCCTGGCGCTCGACAAGGAGCGCATCGTCAACACAGTCACGCGCCTGGGCGAACCGGTCGCCCGCACCTTCATTCCGCCCGGGTCGCTGGGCGGATACGATTCGCCCCAGGGACATTCGTATGATCCGCAGGAAGCGCTGCGTCTGCTCGCCGAGGCTGGCTGGACGCGCCGCGGCGAGACCGGACTGCTCGTCAGCGCCTCGGGCGAGCCCTTCATCAATATAGAGATCCTCTACAACACCGATGGCGATCATGAAGACATCGCCACCGACGTCAAGAATCAGTGGGAGGAGAAACTCGGCGTGCACGTGCTGCTTCGCGGCAAGGAGGTCAAGGTCTACGGCGACGACCTCGACAACCATAACTTCATCATCGGACGCGGCAGTTGGTACGGTGACTACGGCGATCCCACGACGTTTCTCGACAAGTTCCGCACGACCAACGGCAATAACGATGCCCAGTTCAGCCACGCTCCGTACGACGAGCTGATGGACCGCGCCGCCGCCGAGCCCGACCCGCGGAAGCGCATGGATCTTCTCGAGGAAGCGGAGCGGATGGTGATGGAGGAAGAGCTGCCCATTCTGCCGATCTATCACTACGTCGAGGTGTATCTTTATAATCCCGACAGGGTCACCGGCATCACAGATCATCCGCGGCAATCGCAGCATCTGTGGCGGGTGGATGTGCTCGGCGACGGGTTCGGCCCCGACGAACCGAAGGGGAGCGCCCTGCGATGACAACGCTCATCCTGCGGCGGCTCCTGCAACTGCCGCTCATCCTGATCGTCATCTATACGATTACCTTCGTGCTGGCGTGGCTCTTACCGGGCAACCCCCTGGAGAATCCCGAGGGTCGCAGGCCGCCGCCGGAGGTCATCGAGGAGATGAAGCGGCAATACGATATGGACAGCCCCTGGCGCTTCTACTTCGGCTACGCCACGAAGGCGACGGGACTGCACTGGCTCGCCTCGCAGTTCGGGGACAGCGCGGAGCGCGACCGTTCGCTCGCGGAGCTGACCTCGGAGCGTGATGCGCGCGCGCGGGGAGGTGCAGCACCCGGCGTCCGCCCGCCCGAAGCGCAGCCGATCTTCTATCTCGGCCCGTCACTCGTCTACAAGGACTGGTCGGTGAACGAGATCATCGCTTCGGCGCTTCCCGTGTCGGTGACGCTGGGCGTTACGGCGATCTTCCTGGCGCTGATCATCGGACTCAGCGCCGGCATTGTGGGGGCGCTGCGGCCGGGCACCGCGGTCGACCTGGCGACGCTCGCCATCGCGCTCGTCGGGGTCAGCCTGCCCACGTTCGTGATCGGCACGGTGCTGCTCATGGTCTTCGCGGTCTGGCTGGACGTCCTGCCGATCGGCGGCTGGGGCACGCCCAGCGCGCTCTTGCTCCCGGCGCTGACGTTGTCCTTGCCCTTCGCGGCGTACATCGCCCGGCTGACGCGCCTGGGCATGATCGAGGTGCTGGCGTCGAACTACATCCGCACCGCCCGGGCCAAGGGCGTGCCCGAGTGGCGCATCGTCACGCGACACGCCCTCAAGGTCGCCTTTCTGCCCGTGCTCAGCTACCTCGGCCCGGCGACGGCCTTCGCCCTGACCGGCAGCTTCGTGGTCGAGCGAGTCTTCTACATCCCCGGCATCGGCCAGCACTTCGTCAACGCGGTGCTCAACAAGGACCTGACGCTGATCATGGGCGTGGTGCTGGTCTACGCGGGGATGCTGGTCGTCTTCAACCTCGCCGTGGACGTGCTGTATCGCTGGGTGGACCCGCGGATCGACGTGTTGCGGACGTAGTGCTCCACCGCTCACGTGCGGCGGCTGCTTCACATGTTGCTACGACTCCCGCAGTTGAGGTCGCGGCACCTGTACAACCCGCAGGATACCTGGTGCGATGTAGATGCGGTTGCGCTTCTGGCCAGTGACCTCTGTCAGAATCCCCGCCTCACGCAGCCGATCGATGTGCTGCTGGGCTGTGCGCGGTGTCACATCGAGCATCTCCCGTACCCGGCTGGCAGTGACAGCCGGGTGAGCGAACAACAGTTCAACAAGCTTGAGAAGCAGCGCCGAGGTGCGCGCCGACTGCAATTGCTCGTTGTACTCAGCCTGCAAATCACGAAGGCGCGTGGCGCGATCAACGGCGTCCATGGCCTCCTGCGCGACGCCCCGTGCGAAGAAGGTGAGCCAGTCGTTCCAGGCGCCCGCTCGACTGACTTCGAGGAGTCGATCGTAGTACTCGCGCCGATTGCGCTCAAAGTAGGCGCTGAGGTAGAGCAGGGGCTGCGGCAGCACGCCATCGAGGCAAAGCATGAGCGAGATGAGAAGGCGTCCGACGCGTCCGTTCCCATCGTGGAAGGGGTGGATCGCCTCGAACTGATAGTGAACGAGCGCCAGGCGGACCACGGCCGGGAGGCTGCTGGGCGTGTGGAGGTACTTCTCCAGGGCGTCCATCGCCTGCTGCAGGTCGTCGCCGGGTGGCGGGGGTACGTAGGTGGCTGCCTCGATCGGGCTGCCTTTGGGGCCGATGTGCACCTGGTAGCGACGGATTTCCCCCGGCGTCTGATCTCCACCGCGGACGTTCTCCATCAGGATGCGATGCAGCTCACAGATCAGGCGCCGGCTGAGCGGCAGTGTCTTGACGCGGTCCAGGCCGTACTCAAGGGCCCGGACGTAGTTCGACACCTCGCGCACATCCGGTACTCGGTCCGCGACATTCTCGTCCACCTCGAAGAGAACGAGGTTCTCGTAGGACGCTTCGGTTCCCTCGATCTGGCTGGAGAGGACGGCCTCACGACGCATGAAGGGCCGGATGAGCAGGTGCGGATTGGCCATGAGCCGGCCGACTTCAGCCAGCCTGCCGAGGGCGGTCCCGGCGCTAGAGACGGAGGACACGAGGTGATCGTCCCACGCGATCGCCGGGGGCAGCGCAGGTGGCATGTACGCGACGTTTCCGGACGCGATACGCGCCAATCGGCCGGGACTGCTGGGGCTGAACTCGGAGCGGTCCAAAGGGGACTTCCTGGGTGCTCGTGGTGGCCGTGTGGTATTTGTCGACCACACTGCACGAAGTATTATACACTCAGAAGGAAAAGTATCATAGCGAGGCCACTGCGGCGCGAGCCCCCGGCAAGGCGGAAAAGTGCCATCCATCGTATCCCCAAAACAGGTTGCATTTGTCTGGTACTTGTGCCCACAACCTGCTATCTTGCGGACACATTTATCTGCTTCGGCTCGTCCGGCCTTCCGCCCGCCGAGCCTCTGGAGGTTCTTTCGTGCAAGTTCAGGATAAGGCGATTGAATTCGACGAGGACGGCTTCCTCACCCAGCCCGACCTCTGGGATGACGAGGTGGCGGCTGCCATCGCCCGCGAGGAGGGCATCGAGGAGATGTCCGACAAGCACTGGGCGATCGTCCGCTTCATCCGCAGCTACTGGCAGGAGAACGACCTCGCGCCGCCCGTCCGCCTGCTCTGCAAGGAGGGCGGCGTGAGCGTCCGCGAGGTGTACAAGCTCTTCACCTCCGGCCCGGCCCGGGGGGCGTGTCGGGTCGCCGGCCTGCCCAAGCCGGACGGCTGCGTCTGATCCCCACGAGTGTCCCGGGCGCAGAGGCGCCCCGAGGAAGCGACTCATGCCACTGTGGCCGCGATTGCTGCTCGGGTTGGCGTTCATCTGGGCGGCGACTGCGCTCGCCTGTCAGGTGTATCGCGCCTGGGGCGGGGGGCGGCGCGACTACAGCGCGCCTCAGGGCCATCGCGGCCGCGGCGTCATCTACAACTTCACCAGCGCCATGGCGCCCGCGCACAAAGAGTCGGCACGCAACCACCCGGGCATGTTCGCCATCGGCGTCATGCTGCACGTCGGCGTGCTGGCGTCGCTGCTGACGGTGCTCGTCCTCGCCATTGATCCAGCTCTGGCCTCGACGCTGCTGAGCGGCGTGCGCTGGATCGCAGGGGTGGGGCTCCTGGCGGGGTTGATCCTGCTGATTCGCCGGCCGCGTGACGCCAACCTGCGGGCGATGAGCAGTCCCGACGATTACCTCGCCATCGCGGCGACGTGCGGCCTGCTGCTGCTGACGACGCTGGCCTTGTCATTTGAAGCCGGGATGGTGGTGCTGCTCCTCTATATGGCTGCGCTCTTCGTGTACCTGCCGCTGGGCAAGCTGCGGCACGCGGTCTTCTTCTTCGCCGCCCGCGCCAACTACGGCAGGCGGCTGGGCTACCGCGGCGTTTACCCGCCCGCGCCGATGGCGACGGAGTGAACCATGCCTGAGCCGGCCAGCAGCAATGGCAACAGTGAAGCGGTCGCCAAGGCGCGGCAGGCTCTCGCCGACGCCGCCCGCGGCCTCGCCGCCTACCACATGAACGCCTGCGTGAAGTGCGGTCTGTGCGCCGAGACGTGCCACATCTACCGAACTGAGCCTGAGCCCGCGAACCATCCCGCCGTCAAGGCAAACCAGGTCATCGACCACTACCGCCGCTATCACACGTTCCTCGGCCGGGTCGTTCCGGGGCTGGTCGGGGCGCGCGACCTCGACCAGCAGGCGCTCGATGACCTCGTTGAGGTGGTTTATGGCCGCTGCACCGCCTGCGGGCGCTGCGGGCTCCATTGCTCGATCGGGCTCGACATCGCAGCGGTGATTCGCGCCGGGCGCAACATGATCGCAGCAGTGGAGCAGGTGCCGGACGGGCTTCAGCGGACGGTGAACAATCAACTCGAGACGGGCAACCAGATGGCGATCACGCCCGAGGAACTCGTCTCGACGACCGAGTGGCTGACCGACGACCTGAAGCTCGAAATGGAGGATGACGAGGTCACGCTTCCGGTCGACCAGCCGGGCAAGCGCGTGATGTACCTCATCAACCCGCGGGAGGTGAAGTTCTTTCCGCTCTCACTCATGGCGGCGGCGGGGGTGTTCCACAAGGCGGGTGAAAGCTGGACGCTCTCGAGTAAGTTCTACGACGTCACGAACTACGGCTTCTACTCCGGCGACGACGCCTCGGCGGGCGAACTGACGCGCCGCGTCATGGAAGAGGCCAGGAAACTCGGCGTCGAGGAGGTGATCCTGTCCGAGTGCGGGCACGGCTTCCGCTCCTTCCGCTGGGAAGGGCCGAACTGGATGCGCGAGGCGTACCACGTTCCCATGCGCAGCATCCTGCAGCTGATCGAGGAGTATCTCGACCAGAGGAGGATCAAGGTCGATCCCGCCAAGAACACGCAGCGCGTGACGTTGCACGATCCGTGCAACCTGGTGCGCTGGGGCGGCATCGTCGAGCCGCAGCGGCAAATCCTGCGCCGCGTGGTGAGCGACTTCGTCGAGATGACGCCCAACCGGCGGGACAACTACTGCTGCGGCGGGGGCGGGGGAATGCTGTCGATGAGCGAATACGGCGAACGCCGCGTGCGCAGCGGCTCGATCAAGGCGGAACAGATCCGCGCCACGGGCGCAAAGATCGTCGCGACGCCCTGTCACAACTGCGCCGATCAGCTCATCGAATTGTCGAAGAAGTACGGCCTGGGCGTCGAGATCCAGGCGGTGGTGGAACTGGTGTACAGCGGGTTGGCGTAACTACCCACGGCCCCCACTGGCCCTGGCCCCCGCTCCTTCCGTCGGTGCGCTTCCCTACGATCCGCCGCGTACGGTGCGGGCTCCGCCGGCTGACGAGCGGTTCCCCGCGGTGTGCACCTTCTTGCCGGTGGGGGCGTTCTCGGCTTCTTCCGACCCGCCTGGTCTCACCTCGACAAAGCACTGGGGCACGTCCAGTCCCTTGTCCGTGGTCAACAGGCCGCCGTTCGCTTCGATCTCGTCCAGGCGCGCCTTCGCCTCGGCGGGAAGATACTGCGTGAGCAGCATATCGGTCGCGCTCGGCCCGCCGCGCAGCCGCTCCACAAGCTCCGGCGCGAAGTAAAGGGAGCTGCACAGGCTCGCAAGCAGGATCGTGTGGCGAATGATCTTGCCCCTGGATCGCTTCTCACTCATACAGATAGCATCGGATCCAATGCGCTGGCGTACCACGTCGCGTCGGCAAAGCTGTGCAGTCCCGACGCGATGTGCCCGTTCCTGATGCGTGTAGGGGTTACTACGGGGTGGTGAAGACGTGCGGATTGTGCGGCCCAGACCGCGGCTCTCGGACGTTTCTCCGCGCCTGCAGCGCCGTCACATGGCGCAGTCGTCGTCGAAGTCGTCCGGAAAGTCGCCGAAGTCCATCGGCGTCATGCCCTCGAAGGGATTCTCGTAGTCCCGCTCTTCGCTGATCCAGCAAACGCCGCTGCCCGCCAGGATGCGGAAGAAGTTGCGCGACTGCGTCTCGTAGTCCTCTTGCGCGGTCGGATCGATCTCGACCTCGATGCGCCACTGCCGCTGCGCCTTCCATTCCGCCCGCAACAGCCGTTCGCGAAAGTCCTCGGGGACCGGTCCTTCTCCCTCGGCCCGCCAGCGATCGTCGGGAATCGCGCCGCCTTCTTCCATTGGCGCGGCGGACTGCGCCTCAAGCTCGAAGTCGAGTTGCGTCAACAGGAACATGGTGAGGCAGTCCATGTACAGGTCGCCGTCGACCACGAGATCGCCGTCCACCCGCGTGCTCTGCTCGAAGCGGATGGAGATGGGAGGCGTGCTGTGACCCACGGCGTCCGCCTCGCTCGCGGCGGCCTCGGCGCGGCTGTGCAGCCAGGCCGAGATCGCCTCCTCCGCTTCTCGATCCTCCTCGTCGAGCAACGCATCATCGCGGTCGCTCAGTTCGCGGAAGCCACTCATGCCATCCATATACTCGTCGCGATCCACCATGTCTGCATCTGCCGAGTTCACTCTGCGCCGCCGCAAGCAAAGCTGACCCCTCGAGTTGTCGCTGCCGGCGCGTAGGCAAACTATAGGAGCAGATTGGCGTAAAGCCAGAAAAAAAACAGCGCTTCTGGGCTAAGGGCGGCCGCCCTCATCCGCATCGGCGTACTTGTCGATCTGGCTGGTCGCGAGGAAGTCGCAGCGTTCGTTCTCCCGGTGGTCGGCGTGGCCCTTGACCCAGTGCGTGGTCAGGTCATGAGTACGCCGCAACTCGTCCAGTTTCTCCCATAAGTCTTTGTTCTTGACGGGCTTGCGGGCGGAATTGCGCCAGCTCTTGGCGATCCAGCTATCCAGCCATTCCGCGAGGCCCTTCACCACGTAGACGGAATCGGAGTAGAGGTGCACCTCGGCGGGCGCCGGGAGAGACTCCAGTCCGCGGATCACCGCCATCAGCTCCATGCGATTGTTCGTCGTCTGCACCTCGCCGCCCGCCTCCTCGCGCACGTCAGAGGCCCCGGCATGGCGCAGAAGGTACGCCCAGCCGCCCGGCCCGGGATTGCCCCGGCAGGCGCCATCCGTATAGAGCTCAACCACGGGTTTCTTCATGGGCATACCGTAGCGGCTCGGGCAGTGACGGGCAGCAGCCGCGGCCGCTCGAAGCGCCCTATCGGACTGGCCGGCCCGCTCGGCGAGCCGCCGCGAGCGGAGAACACAACGACGACTTGGGCCCGGCCCCACTCCGCCGTAGAATGCCTGCTCCTGGAGCGAGGCACAGGCGCGCCGGCCGAACCGCCGGATTCGGGGCCGAGCCCACCCAAACCAGGCATGCTCACCGGGGACGTTTCGCCGACTTCGGCCGGCACCGCTGAACCTCGTCACCCGGCCGGCCTGCCGGCCGCGTGACCTCACCTTGAAGGGCGCACATGGAAGGACTGCCGCTCAAGCCGTTCCACCAGATGACGGAAGCCGACTATGCGGAGATCGGCTTCAAGTGCGGCCTCGAGGTCCACCAGCAACTCGACACCCGCACCAAGCTCTTCTGCCGCTGTCCCGCCGGCCGCTACCGCAGCGACTACGACGCAGAGATCCTGCGCCACATGCGGCCGACCCTCTCTGAGATGGGCGAGTACGACGGCACGGCCCTGATGGAGAAGAAGACGCGCAAGAACATCTACTACCGGATGCACCACGAGACGGTGTGCACCTACGAGTTCGACGACACGCCCCCCTTCCAGCCCGCCGACGAAGCGATCGACATCGCCATCGAACTCGCGCTGCGG
This sequence comes from uncultured Phycisphaerales bacterium, assembly GCA_964655955.1. Taxonomy (GTDB): domain Bacteria; phylum Planctomycetota; class Phycisphaerae; order Phycisphaerales; family JAGLTS01; genus CAZZPX01. The sequence goes on from CAZZPX010000090.1 coordinate 9,426, forward strand.
CTCCGCCTCAATACCGTCAACGAACTG
>CAZZPX010000091.1:0-9441 GCA_964655955.1 uncultured Phycisphaerales bacterium
GGCGAAGCGCGGATCGGCCACGGCCTCGAGCGCCGCCGGCTGCATCAGCACCGTCCGCTCCAGCACCTTGCAGTTGATGCACCAGTCAGCGGTGAAGTCGAGCACCGGGATCTTCCCGGCCTCGACCGCTTTCGCGAACGCCTCATGCGAGTACGGCTGCCAGACTTCGTGAAAGCGTTCCTTGGCGGCGGCGAGTTCCTCTTCGCTCATCGTCCCGGCGCTGGTGAAGTAACGCACGGAGGCGTAAAGCAGGAGCAGCACGAGCAGTGCAGTCGCAGTCGACACGGCCCGCCACGCGCCCTTGTGCGTGATCTGGAAGGTGCGGATCACCATCCACACCATGGCGATGGCGACCAGCGCGATCACGCCCCACAGGCCGGCGCGATAGGCGAACTTCGTGCGCGACTTGATCGAGAGGTGCTGTTCCTGCGTTTGCGCCTCTGCGCCGAAGATGGACAAATCGGGCTCGGGGGCTGCTCCGCGCGCAGCCGCCGCCTGCACCGTCAGCACAACGTCAAAGACGCGCGTTTGGGGCATGATGCAGATTGCATCGTCGCACGCCTGAAAACTCACCGAGACCTGAAAGGGGATCTCGCCGGGCGAGGCGTCCGCCGCGACTGTCACCGGGATCAGGAATATCGCCCGGCCGGAATAGACGGGCACCTCGCCTCCCAGCGAGGGCAGGTCAAGCACATGCAGCGGCGGAAAGCGCATTGTGCCGAAGGTCAGCGCCGCGGGAGCCGGCTCGGGAAGCTCCACCTTCGTCCAGTAGGCGGAGAAGTCCGCGAGGCCCTCCTGCGACACCTGGGCCTCGACCGGCTGGGAGTGCCAGCCCGGGTCGTGATCGAGCACCACGGCCAGCATGATCTCCTCGCCCGGAACGGCGGGATTGATCGACAGGTGCGTCGAGACGGCGACTGGCTGCACCTCCCCGGCGCCCGGCATCTGGGCCCGGGCGGAAGGGGCGAGCAGCCACACGAGCGACAGCAGGGCGAGAAGAGTCGTCAGGCGAATGGGGCTGTGCATGTCGGCAGTATAAACAAAGCCCCGAGGGCGGCTCTTCCCGTTACTCGCTGAAGTTTCCCCGGCCCAGGTTCCGATATCTGGAATACGTCATCGTCTGCCGCCGGCTGGAGCCTCGTCTTGCCCGACATGCTTGAACAATCCGAGATCGACGCCCTGATGGGCGCGGTGGAATCCGGCGAGGTCGAAGAGGAGACCGCTTCCGGGCAGGTCTTCAGCCGCCACCGCCGCGATCTCGAGGGCGTGGAGATCAAGCCTTACGACTTCAAGAGGCCCGAGCGCGTCAGCAAAGATCAGATGCGCTCGCTGCAGACGCTGTACGAGAACTTCGCCCGCAACTTCGGAGCGTCCCTTTCGGGCTTTCTGCGCACGATCGTCGAGGTCAAGGTCGCGGACACCGAGCAGATGACCTACGAGGAGTTCATCGCCTCGCTGCCCAACCCCACGAGCTTCAATCTCATCAGCGCCCAGCCGCTCGAGGGAAGGCTGTGCCTGGAGATCAGCCCGCTGATCATCTATCCGATCATCGATCGGCTCCTGGGCGGGTCGAGCCAGGATCTGTTCATCCCCCAGCGGCCGCTCACCACGATCGAGATGCGGCTGATCGGCAAGATCATCAACCGGGCGATGACAGCGATGAGCGAGGCCTGGGCGGGGGTGAAGGAACTCGAATTCAGCCTGGAGGAGAGCGAGAGCAACCCGCAGCTCGTGCAGATCGTGCCGCCCAACGAGGTCGTGGTGGTGGTGAGCTTCGAAGTAAAGCTGTCCAACCGTGCAGGCACGATGAATCTCTGCATCCCCTACGCGGTGATCGAGCCGATCATCGACGATCTGGACGCGCAGAGCTGGTTTGCGCGGGCGCGCAAGAGCGGCCAGACCGAGTACACCAAGCGCGTCAGCGCGCAGCTCGATCGAGCCCGGCTGGAGGTGGCGGGGCTTCTCGCCGAGACGACGATGACGCTCAGCGACCTGCTCCAACTCTCCGAAGGGGATCTGATCGTGACGGAGAAGCCCGTCGCCGCCCCCGTCGTCATCACGGTCGAAGGCAGAAAGAAGTATCTGGCGAACATCGGTCAGTTCAAGTCGATGCGGGCGCTGCAGGTGATCCGTGCCGTCGTGGACGGGGAGAGCGTGTAGGTCAGACGCCGTTGAGGAAGCTGAGCACGTGCTCGACCTCCTCCTTGCTGCCCATGATGACGCTGCAGCGCTGGTGCAGCGCCTCGGGCATGATGTCCAGGATGCGCTGGGTGTCGGCAAAGGCGAGGCCGCCCGCCTGCTCCATGATCATCCCCATCGGGTTCGCCTCGTACATGAGGCGGAGCTTGCCCTTGCGATGCACGCCGGTCGGCGGATAGAGGAAGACGCCGCCCTTGAGCAGCGTGCGATGGACGTCCGCGACCATCGAGCCGATGTAGCGCCCCGAGTAGCCGTTCTCGTGGGCCCAGTTGAGATAATCCTGGTATTCCTTGGGGAATTTGGCGTAGTAGGCTTCGTTGATGGAGTAGATCTTGTTCGCCTCGGGCATGCGGATCTTGCTCGCGACCTGCACGAAGGTGCCCAGCGACGTGTCGAGCACGAACATGTCGACGCCATGCCCCGTGGTGACGACGAAGATCACCGACGAGCCGTAGAGGATGTAGCCCGCGGCGACCTGCTTCGTGCCGGGCTGAAGGATGAGTTCCTCGGGATCGGTGAAGACCTCCTTCTCGTTGCGCAGGACCGAGAAGATCGTGCCGACGCCGACGCTCACGTCGATGTTCGAGGAGCCGTCCAGCGGATCGAAGAGCACGCAGTACTTTCCGCCTTCCGAGCGCGTGCGGATGATGGTGGGCGTTTCGCCCTCTTCGGAAGCGAGCACGCCGATGTCCGCGCGCTCGCCGAGGCAGCGCATAATGAACTCGTTGGCGATGATGTCGAGTTTCTGCTGGGTCTCGCCGTGCACGTTGTCGCTGTCGAGCGAGCCGATGACATCATCGATGCGCGCACGGCGCACCTTGACGGCGATGGCCCGGCCGGCGAGGGAAATGCCCGAGAGGATCCAACTGAAATCGCCCGTTCCGCCGTAGGTCCGCTCCTCGGCGAGAATGTAGCTCTGCAGCGTGGTGAGATTCTGGTTGGTGAGGTTCTGATACCGAGTCGTGGTGACCGTGTAGTCGGGCATGGCTCGCTTCCCGCGTCTCTGAGAACGAATGGCGACTGACGAACAAACTCGTTCAGCACCGGCGATGCGTGGATCAAGCGGCCCGCCCGGGCGGCCCGACCGTCGTCGCGCCGAGGCGTCTGGAATCGGCAAAGCATTGTAGCGACACGTCTCTCTCGTATGTCGCGAAAACGGTTCAATCGGCGCGACGCCGTGCCGGCCCGCGTCCGAGAAGCCGCGGCTCACGCCTGCTCGTCGTCGCCCCCGCCGGCGTCGCCCAGACGGGCCCGGGCGCGCTTCTTCGCGGCGAGCAGGCCGGAGGTCGTCTGCGGCGACTCCTGCTCCGTCTGCTCCTCGTCGTCGCGCGCAGGCGCGCCGGCCGCCGGCTGCTGCGTCTGGCGGCGCGTCAGTCCGATGCCCTCCATGGCGGCCCGCACATCCTTCTCCTCAGCCGTACGCTGAGTCGGCTGTGAGAGTTCTTCCCTTCTGAGGCGCACGGGCTTCATCTTGCCGCCGTCCCCGACCAGCTTGGGCGGTCCCTGTTCCTCTGCGTCTTCAGCCGGCTTGCTGGAGCGCGTGCGCAGCGCGCCGAGCGTGGAGGCGGCCTCCTCGCCGCGCGAGCGCACGGATTCAGCCGCCTGCCGGGCGAATTCCACCGCCGCCGCCTTGCTCACATAGCGATCCCAGGCGATGCGCCGAGTTGCCACGTCGAGCAGCAGCAGCGGCAGGCACCACCAGGCAAGCGTCAGCCAGATCGGCTGGCGCGCCTCGACCGGGCGGCGCAACGAATCGGCGTAGAGGTCAGCCTCTTCGGGACGCTGCAGATCCAGCAGTCGCCCGCCGGTCAATTCCGCCGCCCGCTGCAGGAGCGCCAGATCCGCCTCCAGCGACGCGTATTCCGGGCCGGTGCTGCGTCCTGCTCCGGCCACCACGGGCGGCAGGGGGGACGAGCCCTTGCGCGGCGCCAGGGCGATGACGTAGTTGCCCGCCTCCGCCGCCGGGGCGACCGTTTCGTACGTCCCCGGCCCGGTCTGATCGAGCATGATCTCCACGCGCTCCCCCGAAGGCGTGTACAGCGACCCGGGCACGGTCAAGAGGTCCAGGGGCTCGCCCTCGCGATTGGCTGCATCGAGACGCACGCGCAGCGTGTTGCCCTCGAACTGCGTGGTCAATTCGGAGTTCTGAGAGGCGGCGGGCCTGGCGATCACCCGCGCGATCGCGCCCCAGAGTTCCGCATACGCGGGCGAGCGAATCCACGCCCCGGCCCACTCCGGATCGGCGCTCGAGGTGAAGGCGGCCACGCGACCCAACTCGACGTTCCAGTGTGCGAGAACGGGCATGCCTTCGGGATCGACGGCGGCGAGGGTGATCTTCTCCTCCTCGCGCGGCTGGGTCAGCACCAGCCCGCCAAGCGGCGGCGCCTCGCTGAGGTTCAGCGTGATCGGCGAGCCGGAGGGCAGGAGCACCGGGTCGAAGCGCCCCTCGCGCACCAGCGGCTTGCGCACGATGCGCACCTCCCGCACGAAGACGCGCGGCAGCGTCTGCGGCTGGTAGACCCGATAGAACTGGCCGCCGCCGGCGCTCGCCACGGCTTCGAGCGTCGCGTCGTCCGCTTCGTCGCCGACTGCGATCGCCGATACGGTGATGTCCTCGTCGAACATGCGTTGCGCCAGATCCGCAAACGGGCCGGGCATGCTGCGCCCGTCGCTGAGAACGATGACGTGTTTGATCTGGGCCTCGGCGTCGCGCAGCGCTTCGTACGCCTGCAGCATTGCGGGGTAGAGATTCGTCCCGCCGCCCGGCGCGATGCTGCGCACCAGGTCCATCGTCGCCTGCGGATCGTCGTTGCGCGAGAGGGGGACGACTCGGTGCGGGGCGTTGTCGAAGGCGATGACCGTGACCAGATCCTGGCGATCCAGCGTCTGGATCGCCAGGGCAGCTCCTTCATTGGCCACTTCCTGTTGTGACTGCGAAGTGCCGAAGACCGTTCGCGCCATGGAGCCGCTGCTGTCAAGGACAAAGGCGACGGCGGCGCTGGGAATGATGAGTTGTTCGGGAAGGTCGAGCTTGACGGGGAGGATCGGTTCGAGATGCGTGTCGTTCCAACCGCCCGCGCCGAAGGAATCGACGCCGCCGATCATCACCAGCCCGCCCCCGAGGTTCGTGACGTATTCGCTGAGCAGTTTCTGGAGCGGCGGCAGCACCTGCTCGGCGGGGACGTTGTTGAGCAGCACCAGGTCGTAGGCCTGGTAGCTGAGCAGGTCGTAAGGGAGCTGCGCCGCCACGATGCGCTCAACATCGATGTTCATGCGTTGCAGCGTGCGTTCGAGCAGCTCGCCGGTCGGGTCGTCCTGGTTGTCGACGATGAGCACGCGCCCTTCGCCCGGCGAGACGGTCACCGCCTCGCCGCGATTGTTGCCGACCAGCCGGTCGGCCGAATTCGACGTGGGCTGAAAGTACGCCTCGAAGCGGTGTATGACGCGCTCGCTGAGGGGAATCGTGATCAGCTCGACGTTCTTGCCGGCTTGGAGTTGCACCGGCTTGCCAGTGCCGGAGCGCTGGCCGTTGAGATCGAGCAGGCGACCGTCGGCGGAGACCTGCAGCAGCCCCGCGGTGGGATCGGTGGCGAGAAGCGTCACGCGCATGGTGATCGCCGACCCGGCCGGGGCGCTGGGGGGCACGTCGACCGCCTCAACCACCACCTCGCGCTCCACGCGGAAGCTCAAGGGCAGGACATCGAGGGGAATCGACCTGGGCCCGTCGTCATCGGCGCCGGCGGTGAGTTCGCCGCCGGCCGTCTCGCGCAGCGCGACCAGGAAGTTGCCCGTCGTCTCATTGCCGTCGCTGGCGAGGACGAGGCGGTTGGCGGTGTCAGGCGGAAAGAGGGCACGCGCCAGGCGCAGCGCCTGTTCGATGTTCGTGCCGTCCACAACGTTGATGTCAAGCTGGCTGTCGGGGTAGTCGCCGGTCGTGGGCACGGCGACGGTGAATGTCGAACCGTCGAAGGCGATCATGCCGAAGCGGTCGTCCGGCCGGCGCCCCTTGCTGGCTTCGCGAAACCACCAGCGCAGGTAGTCGGTGGTGGAGCGGCCGTAACCCTCGACCGGCACCTCCGGCGTGCGCACGAAGTCGCGCACCGAGCCGGAGACGTCGACCAGCGCGATGACCGTCATGCGCTCGGTCTGCCGCTCCACGCTCGCGCCGGCGAGCATCATGGAGATGACGACAAGGACCGCGAAACGGGCCGCGACGATCGTCGCCTTGCGCACGGTCCGCATGTGAAGCGAGCGCCAGGCGAGCAGGGCCAGCGGCAGAGCGAGAAGCGCCAGGAGCAGCATCTCGGGCTGATCAAAGCGCAGCGACACTCACTCGTCTCCTTCGGCGTTGGTGGATTCCGCCGTCGTCGCGTCGGTCGCGGCGCCGCTGCCGTCCTCTCCGTCGCTGCCCTGCGCCCCTCCCGCGCGCTCCGCCTGCTCGAGCCAGAGCTGGAAATACTTGCGCACGATGTTGTTCTTGCTCGAGGGGAAGGCCTGCTCTTCGATGGCGCGGTCGGCCGCTCGCTGGGCGTCCTTGATTTCGTTTGCGGTGCGCGGGGCCGCCGCGCTGCGCTGCGTGACGCCCTCGCCGGTCTCAGGATCGCGTTCCCATTCGGCGACGACGCGATCGTCCTCACCGCCGCTGCGCCGCGCGTCCACTGCTTCGGTCTCGTATTCCGGACCGCCGGCCGGCGGGCGGTCGGCGAACTTGTTTTGCTGCTGCATCTGCTGCGCCCAGCGCATCAGGCGCTCCTTCTCCTCGTCGGAGAGGTTGTTCATCATCTCTTCGGCGCGGCGGCGTGCCTCCTGTGAGATCTCGCGCTGCTCATCCGCCTCGCGGCGGGCGCGCTCCAGCCGCTCGATCTCCTGTTTGAGTCGTTCGATGCCGCGGGCGTCGGGATTGGGAGCGGCTCCGGCGCCGGATCCGCCTTCACCGCCGGCGGCGGGATCCGTGCCGCCGGGCGAGGCCTGGGGCTGCGCGCCTGGATCGGCCTCCTGTTGCCCGCCGCCTGGGCCGGCTTCGCCCGGTTGGGCGGGCTGGTCGCCCGGAGCGGTGCCGGGCGCGCCGGGGTTCTGCCCCGTGTCGGAGGGGTTGCCGCCGCCTGTGCCGTGCTCCTCGCCCGTCTGCTCACCGGGCTGCGAGCCTGGTTCGCTTTGCGGTTGTGAGCCTTCTTCACCTTGCGGCGGGTCCTGCGCCTCGCCAGGCGGGTCCGTCTGCTCGCTTTGCTGCCCTTGAGTGCCTTGTTGTTGCCGGCCGTTCGGGTCGGCTCCCTGTTGCGTCGTCTCTTCGCCCTGCGTCTGATCCCGGCCCTGGGTTGCATCCGGGTCGGCGGACTGCTGCTGCTCGCCTTGCGTCTGCCCGGTCTCGGTCGTCTGGGTCTGGAGTTCTTCGGTGGCCTGCTCTGAGCTGTTCTGCGTCTCTCCCCCGGTCCGCTCCCCATCCTGCTGCGGCGCGGAGACCTCGGTCTGCTCTTGTTGCCCTTCGGCTGTGGTCTGGCTGCCCTGATCGCCCTGGCGCTGCTCGCCTTGCGTGCCCAGATCCTGTCCCTGCGTCTCGCCTGTCGGCTTCTCCTGCGTCTGCGCGCTCGCGGGATCAGTTTGCGTCTGCTGCCCGCTCTGATCCTGCCGGTCGGGCTGCGCCTCCTGCTGTGCATCCGGGGGGGATTGCTGCGACTCGTCCGGAGGCGGCAGAACCTGCCGCGCATCGTCAGGCTCCTGCTCGTCGGCTGCCTGGTCGTCGGGCCGCTCGGTCGGATCAGCCGGCGCCTCAGCCGTCTGCTCCTGCGGCTGGGTCGGCGCGGCCGTTTCATCCGCGCCTGGCTCAGCGGGGCTCGGCGGTGGTGCGTCCTGCGGGGCGGCGGGACTCTCGATCTCGTCGGCGGTCTCCTGCATCGCCTCAGCGACGTCGCGCAGCGACTGCTCCGCTGCCTGACTGGCCGCCTCTCGGCGCTGCTCCTCGAGCGTTTCTTCCGCAATGCGATCCGCGGTCATGGGATCGAAGCCTCGATCCTGGAGCGCCTGACGCAGCGACTCGCGGTCTGGCAGAGCGGAGAGTTCCTGCGCGTCGGGTTCGGAAAGTCCCTGCTCACGCAGATACTCGGCGGCGGCGTCGGGGGGGGAAGGCTCCTGCGGCGCCTCCGCGTCCGGCTCGGCCTGGGGCTCGGCCGGCTCCGGTGCCTCGAGGTGCTGGGCCAGCGAGCGCAGATCCCTCGCCAGCTTCTCCCGTTCCGCGGGCGGGAGCTGCTCAAGTTGTCGCTCCATGTCGCGCAGGGCCTGCAGCGCCTGCTGCATGTCTTGTCGTTTCAGCGCTTCGGCGAGTTGACGCGCCTGTTCCTGTTCGGGCTGGGGCAGCCTCTCGAACTGGCGCGATTCCTGCGCGATGCGGCGCTGCTGCTCGCCGGCGCGCTCGTCGAGCGTCTGGGCGAGTTCGTGCAATCCCCCGGCTGCGTCCTTAAGGGCGGAGTCCACGTCCGGCGCGCCGCGCAGTTCTTCGTCGAGCCGGCTGAGGCGATCGAGTTGTTCCTGCACCAGCGGGTCGCTCGCCGCGGCGTCGGTCTGCTCGAGCGATTCCTGGATCGACTTGACGGCAGAAGCGGCCTGCTCGCGCTGCTGCACCTGGCGCTCTTCCAGCGCGACCTGTCGCGGATCGGGCGAGCGGGCGAGCAGGTCGAAGCTGGGCAGGAACAGCACCGCCGCGGCGAGCACAGCGGCGAGCAGCCCGTTCGGCCACCAGCGCTGCGTGCGGCGGAGCGGGATCACCCGCCGCAGCGTCACCTTTCCCGCAAGCTGCTCGGCGCGGCGGGTGGTGAGTTCGCGCATTGCCGCCATCGCCGGAGGCCAGGCGCGACTCGCATCGACGTCGCGCAGGGCGATCGCCGTCCCCAGGGCATCGTGGAGATGCAGCCGACCGTCCACGTGGGCAAGAGCCTGCAGTGGCGTGGGACGTCGCAGCCAGGCGGCGAGACAGGCGAGTCCGAGAGCCGCAACGGCAGGCCCCAGGGCGACCGCGTAGGGATTCAGGTTCAAGGCGAACAAGCGGTCGGCGACGATGAGGGCGAGGCTTGTGCCGAGAGCCGGCAGCAGGGCCAGCGACGCCCGCTGCTGCATCTGATCGAGCATCATCCGCCGCGTCGCCGCTCTCGCGATGCGTTCGTAGCCTGTCATACTCATATTCTACGCCCGAGATCGGCGATCGCCGCTGACGAGGCCAGGACGGGGCTCGGGGGGATAGTCGCAATCGTC
>CAZZPX010000092.1:0-309 GCA_964655955.1 uncultured Phycisphaerales bacterium
GGACGACATCCGCCAGCAGTTCGTCCATGAGTTGCCCGCCGCCGCCGTGGGCGAGCACGATGCGCCTGGCGTGCGGATTGACGATCGCGGACTGCGGCCCGGACGTGAGCCTCGTCATGCCGGCGCCTCCTCTCGCTGCGGTCGTTTCTCGCGCTTCAGTTCGCTGCGGCGATACTTGAAGTACGCCTGGCACGACCCTTCGCTGCTAACCATGCAGGGACCGACCGGATTGACGGGCGTGCATACCCCGCCGAAGAGCTTGCACTGGTCTGGCGTCAGTTGCCCCGTAATCACCTCTCCGCACTTGCA
>CAZZPX010000092.1:319-4146 GCA_964655955.1 uncultured Phycisphaerales bacterium
GCCAGGCGGATCGTGATCCTCGCCCAGGGCGATGCCGAAGCGCTGCACGGCGTCGAACCGGCCGAACCGCGGTCGCAGATCCAGGCCGCTCTCGGGCATGACGCCGAGCGCTCGCCACGCCGCGTCACCCGGCGTGAAGACCTGCTCGAGCAGCGTCATGGCGACGGGATTGCCGTGCGGCTGAACCGCCTCGGGGTAGAGATTCTCGAGAGTCGCCTCGCCGCGTTCAATCTGCCGGGCGAGATGCAGGATGGCCTCCATGATCTGCAGGGGCTCGAAGCCCCCGATCACGCAGGGCTTGGCGAAGTCCTCAACGATCGGCCGATACACCTCCGAGCCGATGATGACGGAAACGTGCCCGGGGCAGAGGAAGCCGTCCACCTTGAGATCGGGATCGTGCAGCAGCGTCCGCATGGCGGGGATGACGAGTTTGTGGGCGGCGAGGACGGTGAAGTTGGTCAGTCCCGCCCGCTCCGCCGCGAGCACCGCCGCCGCCGTCGCCGGGGCCGTCGTCTCGAACCCGACCGCAGCGAAGACCACCTGGCGCTCCGGCCGCTTCTTCGCAAGCTCCACCGCGTCCATGGTGCTGGTGACGACGCGCACGTCCGCGCCTTCGCTGCGCGCCAGTTCCAGCGACCCGCCCGCGCCGGTGACGCGCAGCATGTCGCCGTAGGTCGTGAGCGTCACATCCTCGCGCCGGCCCAGCTCGATGAGCGCGTCGATGTAGCGCTGGGCGGTCACGCACACCGGGCACCCCGGGCCGCTGATCAGACGCACGCCAGGCGGCATGAGCGAGTGCACGCCGCTGCGACAGGCGTTGACCGTGTGAGTGCCGCAGATCTCCATGAACGACACATCCCGGCCAATGCGCTCCGCCGTCTGCCTGAGTTCCTCCACAAGCTCTGTCATGCGCCGGCGCAGGTTCATCGCATCACCTCGCGCTCTTCTTCCTCGGAGACCTGTTCGAGCAGATCCCACGTCTCCCTGGCCGTCTGTTCGTCGACCTGCTGGATGGAGAAGCCGGCGTGGACCAGCACCCAGTCGCCCACGGCGACTTCCGGCGTCATCATTACGTTGATCCGCATCGTGGCATCGCCCATGCGGACGTGGGCTTCGTCGTCCTGACGTTTCTCGATTCTGGCTGGTATGGCAAGACACATGGCGCTGTTCCCGAGTTCAAGTGGCTGATGGTCCGCCCGCGGCAGCGCCTCGGGCATGAAGGACGGCGCTGGCGACGGCGGCCTGGCCCAGCGCGATGCCGCCGTCCCCCGGCGGCACCTGATGGTGCGTGAGACAGATGAGACCGGCCGCCTCCAGGCGCTCGCAAAGCAGGCTCGTAAGCAGGGCGTTGCAGAAGACACCGCCGCTGAGCCCGACCGTGTCGCTGTTGCGGTGGCGCGCGAAGCGCACAGCCGCGCCTGCCAATCCGGCCGCGAGGGCGGCGTGGAAGAGGAAGGCGAACTGTGCGGGCGCAGCGTCATCATCCAGATATTGGAGCAATCCGCGCGCCAGGGGTCGCGTATCCAGCTCGATGAGGCCGGTTTCCTGCGATTCCGTGACCGGAAGCAGGTCCGCCGCGCCGGCCGAACCGCCGCCTGCCGCGCCGCTCGCCGCCGCTTCCAGGAGCGTCCCGGACATCGCCTCGTAGTGGTTGTACTCGCAGATGCCGCTGAGCGCCGCCGCCGCGTCGAAAAGCCGGCCCGCCCCACTGCTCAGTGGGCAATTGATGTTGCGCGCAAGCATCCCGCGAATCGTCCTGCGGGTTGGTTCATCCGGCTCGAGGCGATGCACGACCGGCAGGTCCCAGGCCTCGGCGCCCAGCGCATCGTCCAGCCAACTCAGGGCGCAGCGTGTGGTCTGCTTCGCCGCCGCGTCGCCGCCCGGCAGGCGCAGCGGGCGAAGGCGTGCGAGCCGCTCGTAGCCGGCCGCGTCACCGATGAGGATCTCGCCGCCCCAGGATGTGCCGTCCGTCCCGTAGCCCACGCCGTCGCACACGATGCTGAGAATCGGCCCGCGGCGGCCGTGCTCGGCGAGGAGCGCGGCGAGATGCGCGTGATGGTGCTGCACCGCGACCAGCGGCACGCCCAACCCGCGCGACAACCTCTCTCCAAAGCGCCTGCTGTGATATGACGGGTGCAGATCGCACGCGATCCAGCGCGGCTGCACGTCGTACAGCCGCAGCAGATCGTCGATCGACTTCTCGAACCACCGGTGCGCCTGCGCGTGTTCGAGATCGCCGATGTGGTGGCTGAGGATGACTTCGTCGCCGCGCACGACCGCGACTGTGTTCTTCAGATCCGGTCCGACGCACAGGCCGGGCTCGTCGTGTGCGAGCGGAAGCGAGAGCGGCGTGGGCACGTAGCCGCGCGCCCGGCGAAAGGGCACGAGGCCACGCGGCGAATCGAGCACGACCGAGTCGTCCACGGCTCGCTCGATCGGACGATCGTGCGTCAGGTAGTAATCCGCTATCCCCGAGAGTCGCGTCTGCGCCTCGTCGTCATCCTTCACAAGCGGCTCATCGGAGAGGTTGGCGCTGGTCATCACCGTCGGGCCGAGCCCTTCGGCCAAGAGCAGGTGCTGCATCGGGGTGTATGGCAGCATCACGCCGAGCCGATGACATCCCGGCGCAACTGCGCCGGCGATGCGGCCTCCAGGTCCGGAGACTTCGGTTCTCAAGGTATCGGCAAGGACGATCGGCGCAAGCGGCGACGCCAGCAGCGCCGCGGCGTCGTCGGAGAGACGGACGTATCGCCGCGCTTCCTCAAGATTCGCGAACATCAGCGCCAGCGGCTTGTGATCGCGCCGCTTGCGCTCGCGCAGGCGCCGCACCGCGGCCTCATTGCACGCATCGACGGCGAGGTGATAGCCGCCGATTCCCTTGATCGCAATGATCTTCCCTTCGCGCAGCAGTCGCGCCGCCTGCACAAACGCATCGCCCCGCTGCTGTCGGCCGCGAGCATCGAGCAGGCGCAGCCTCGGGCCGCAGTTCGGGCAGCACGTCGGCTGTGCGTGGAAACGCCGATCCGCCGGGTCGCCATACTCCGCCGCGCACGCCGGACACATCTCGAATTCCGCCATTGTGGTGAGCGGCCGATCGTAGGGCAGGTCGCGCACGATCGTGTAGCGCGGTCCGCAGTTCGTGCAGTTGATCAGCGCGTGGCGGTGCCGACGATCCTGCGGATCGAACAACTCGTGCAAGCAGTCCGAACAGGCGGCGGAGTCGACAGTGACGCGGCCGCGCTCGGCGGGGTCGCGATCGCTGGCGATGATGACGAAGTCCGCCTCCGCGCGTGCGCCGCCGACCGGTTCATCGTGCTGAAGCGCGACGCTCGCCACCTGCGCCAGCGCCGGCGCGTCGGCTGCAAGACGCCGTGCGAATTCGTCGAGCACTTCGGACGGACCGATCGCGTCGACAGTCACGCCCTTCGGGTCGTTCCGGACCGTGCCGCCCAGGCCCAGGGAGGTGGCGAGGCGATACACGAACGGCCGAAAACCGACACCCTGCACCTGCCCGGTGATGCGCCAGGTGCGGCTGCGAACGGGCGAGGATGTTGAGGTGTCATCCATGGAATCCCCTGTTCCGGGCGGAACGACTATTCTACCAGTGACGGCAGGATCCGCCCACGGATAGGCATTGCATGCAGCAGAGGCAGGCGTGAATGTTCAGCCGCGCGTCGGCAGGGGCGGTGGCGGCTCGTGTGGCGGCGGCCGACTCCCTCGCGACAACGCGATCGGGCGAATCTCCCGTGGCAGCGACTAGCGCTAAACCGGCGGCTTTCGCGTATCCCTGCCGCAATCGCCCATGCTTCTCGGCTATGATCGTACTG